>JASHRI010000311.1 GCA_030037435.1 Candidatus Acidiferrales bacterium
CAGTGAATGCAGCCCTGGCCGAAATGGCCATATAAAGAAGGGTTGTAGTCGTATTTGTCGTAAAGCTTGCGCAGGTCGCGGAGATATCCGCCGACTTTTTCCGGCGCGATCGCGGAGTCTTCCCAACCGGGCCAAGTGTCTCTTTCTCCCGGAACAAACGCGGTCGCGCCGAGGCCGGCCTCGCGAACGTCCCATAAATCCTTTTGTTTTTTCTTGTCGACCAGCAGGTTCATGCTCGGCGGATTCGGCTGCTTGTTTAGCTCACGGCAGAGACGTTCGGCCGTGTCCTTCGCTTCTTCCTGCGTAGCGGCGCCGAATTGAACCATCAACCAGCCTTTTCCTTCGGGCAGCAACGGCAAGTGCTCGCTGTGAAGCCCACCCTTTTTCTGGATATTTTCGTATAGACGGTAATCAATGCCCTCGAGCGCAATCGGCTTATATTTCAAAATCTCGATCAGGTGGTCGGCAGCCTGATAGACGTCGGGATAGCCCAGGACCAGGATTACCCGTTCAGGCTGGTTGTAGACCAGAGTGACCTTGGCTTCGAGAATCGTTACGCAAGTGCCTTCGCTGCCGATCAGGGCGCGGGCGATATTCACCCTTCCGTTTTCATCTGGAATGAGCTGGTCGAGGTTATAGCCCGAGATGCGACGGACGATTTTCGGATAGCGGGCGTCGATCAACGATTGATATCGCTGGCGCAACGATTTCAATTTAGCGTAGATTTCCGCTTCGCGGCCGTTGCCTTGTATCCGGGATTGCCATTCCGCTTCCGTGAGCCATCCGACCGTCATCCGCGTGCCGTCGTAAAGCAAAATATCGAGAGACTCGACGTTGTTCACGGCAGGCCCATTCATCTGCGCATGGGCGCCGCAAGAGTTGTTGCCAAGCATCCCACCGAAGGTACAGTGGTCATGAGTGGCCGGATCGGGAGCGTAAGTAAGATCGTAGGGCTTGCCTGCGTGGACGACGTCGTCGCAGATGGTGCCAGGCTCGACGCGGGCAAATCGATTGGCCACATTTAATTCCACGATGCGATTCAGATATTTAGTCCAGTCGATCACAACCGCTGCGTTGCAGCACTGGCCCGCGAGGCTGGTGCCTCCACCGCGCGAGAGAACCGGCGCCTGAAATTTGCGGCAGACGGCTACCGTCTCGATCACGTCTTGTTGAGTTCTTGGAACAACGACGCCGATTGGCACCTGGCGGTAGTTGGAAGCGTCAGCCGCATAAATCGCCTTGCTCGCACTGTCGAAGCGAACCTCGCCCTCGATGCGCTTCGAAAGTTCTTTTTCCAGCGATGCCGCGTCAGTATTTGGCGAGGATCTAGAAAGGTGTTGTGGAGAGGCGTGGGATTCAATCGCAGCTAGGTTTTGGACAGACATATCCGATTTCCACGGAACAGCACGACAAAGTCGCGGCGATGCGAGACGGCGCGAACTAGACCATTTCGCGAACCTTATCCCCGGCGATCGTGAGAACAATCTCTTTGCGGTTCGGAGTGCCCTTGGCCAACGCCTCGCCAAGTTTCTCGGCTTGATCGAAGGTGACCTTCGGCGGCATCGGCGGCTCGTTGGGATCGACGATCGCATCGATGAGCACCGGGCCCTTGGTGCGAAGAGCCTCGTCGAGGATTCGCCCACAGTCCTTCGGATTCTCGATTCGAAATCCCGTGCCGCCACAGGCTTGGGCCAAAGCCGCGAAATTGATCGGGCTGAGGTCGCAGCCATATTCAGGATTGCCAAGAAAGACCATCTGTTCCCACTTGATTTGGCCCAAGGTGTTGTTATTGATGACCACGATCTTGATGGGCAGCTTGTACTTCACTGCCGTCGCGAACTCGCCCATGAGCATCGTGAATCCACCGTCGCCAACGAAACCGATACATTGGCGGCCGGGGTAGGCGATTTGTGCGGCGACCGTGTATGGCAAGCCGTTGGCCATCGTGGCGAGCGTGCCCGACAGCGAATGCTTCTGCCGTCGCTTTACGGGAATGTAGCGCGCAAACCACGTGGCGATCGTTCCCGAGTCGCACGATATGATCGCGTCATCATCCAGGCGCCGGCCCAGCTCCCAGGCCACCACCTGCGGTTTCATTGGTTTTTCCTGGGACGAGCTTCGCTTCTTCATTAGGTCGTCCCACTTGTCGGCTTCTTTGCGAGCCTTCTTCAAAAAGTCTTGCGACTTATTCTGTTTCAGCCGAGGAAGAAGAGCTTCCAATGCCTTGGTGCAATCTGCCACTATGCCGACTTCCACGGGATATCGGAGGCCGATGCGCACTGGATCGATGTCGATTTGCACAGCCCGCGCCTTGCCAGGGTGCGGATAGAACTCGATGTATGGAAAGGATGAACCAGCGATGAGCAGCGTATCGCAGTCTTCCAGAGCTTCCTGCGAAGCTTTCGTGCCAAGCAAACCGACTCCTCCGATGCTGTATCGGCAGTCGTCTGGAACCACCGCTTTGCCCAACAATGCCTTCACAATCGGCGCCGACAGTCTCTCAGCAATCGCGATGACCTCATTCCTCGCTTCCAACGCGCCCTGTCCGACCAAAATGACGATTTTCTTCCCGGCATTCAGAACCTCGGCCGCACGCACGAGATCCTGCTCCGCAGGCAGCCGCGCGCTTCGGGCCTGCACGCTGTCCGTGTGGTTGGACACGTTGCGCTTCGAGCGTTCGTCGGATTTCTCGTCCTGTATGTCCGTGGGAATGTTGAGATGCGCCACGCCTCGGAAATTCAGCGCAGTGCGGCAAGCAAGGTCGGTCACGTTGCGCACATGCGCGCAGCCCATCACGCGCGCATTGTAGACGGAAACGTCGGTGAAAAGACGGTCGAGATCAACGTCCTGCTGGGTATGCGTGTCGATCAAATCATGAAAGGCGTGACCAGTGATGGCAAGCACCGGCTGGCCGTCAAGTTTGGCGTCGTAGAGGCCATTTAGCAGGTGGATTCCCCCGGGACCGGACGTGGCCAGGCAAACACCGAGCTTGCCGGTGTACTTTGCGTAGGCGCACGCCATGAAGGCCGCGGCTTCCTCATGGCGCACATGAATAAATCGGATGTCACGTTGCCGCTTTCGCAGCGCTTCCATGATCCCGTTAATTCCGTCGCCCGGGAGCCCAAATATGTCTTTCACGCCCCATTCAACTAAGCGGTCTATTAGGATGTCTGCAGCGGTTTCGGACACATTTCACCTTCAGCGATGAACACCGTTGACCGGCGAAATCGCGACGATGCCTAGTCTGCTTTTTGCGCATCGACAAATGCATCAACGAAAGGCCGTATCGAGCCCTAAAAATCGCTGTATTGGCGCTACAACCGCACGGCGCACGCTGACAACGAGTAAAAGGCCCTCGCATTCGCTTCGTTCGCGATGTTCCGAGCAGCAACGTGAAGACCGATCGGCGATGCGACCGCAAGTTGCCGACGTGCCACGTGGGGGCTCAAGCCGTGCGCGAACGCGAGCGAATTTCCCACTGATAGTTCTTACAGTTGTGAGCAAGCACGCGTCTTGTAGCATCGCTTTCAATGAAACCTTCACCGCGTGCGCCGCACGTCCAGAAACCGGTGACGAGTCGAAAAAGCGTCGGCCCAACGCGCGAAGAAGCGGTTCGCAAAAGCAATCTACTTAGCGATCGTCAGACGAATGCTTCAAGGAGACACGAGCTCTTACACTTTTCGGGGCGACCCTTTGGCTCGCGCTGCTCGTAACGGGCGTGACTGGAATAGCGGCGTCGCGCGTGGCTGTCGCATCGACCGGCCCACAAGACAATAGTAAGGTAATTCCGCCCGCCACAGGTTCTCCCTCAAGTCTGGTCGACATCAATTCCGCAACCAAAGACCAACTCGAGGCTCTGCCCGGGATCGGAAACACCTACTCGCAGAAAATCATCGATGGACGCCCGTACAAGGCGAAGACCGATCTGGTACACAAAAGCATCCTTCCACAATCAACCTACAACAAGATATCGAAACTCATCATCGCCAAACAGCCGGCGAAATAGCCGAGGTGAATGGCCGAGCAAAAAGGGGACTTCAATGGCGGATCGATTGGATCAACTAAAGACGAAATACCAGTCTGTACTAAATCTTATGCAAACACAGAGCGTGCGGCTGCAGAACTTAAATCTCCAGGACAACAAACTCTTCATCCGCGCCACGGCACCTTCGCAGGACGCCAAAAATCGCATATGGGACCAGATCAAACTTGTGGATCCCAGCTTTTCAGATCTGATCGCGGATATTGATGCTCCGGCTGCTACGGCCGCGGCGGCTGCTGCTGGGACAAGCAGAACAACCACAGCGCGAACTTACACCGTGCAATCAGGCGACAGTCTTTCGAAAATCAGCAAGCAATTTTACGGCGACGCGAATATGTACATGAAGATCTTCGACGCCAACAAGGACAAGATTTCAGATCCCGACAAGATTAGACCCGGGATTGAGCTGCGGATTCCGTGAAAGCTAGCGGCGTCGATAAGTGAACCCCAAAAGAATTAGGCGGAGAATTGTCTGTTGGGAGGCGACAAAATGAGCTGGACAGATCAGTTGGGTGGTTTGCTGAGGCAGTACACGTCGGGCGGCGCAGTTGCGCAGCCCGCTCCAGACGTTCACGCACATTTCGACCAAGTGGCGCAAGCGGCCCCTACGAGCGTGCTCGCGGAAGGTCTGACGGCAGCGTTCAATTCCGATAAGACGCCGGCATTCGGCCAGATGCTTTCCAATCTGTTTAACAACTCCTCGGGCGATCAAAAGGCTGGAATGATCAATCAGCTCTTGTCTTCGGTCAATCCCGCCACGCTGACGCAGGTTTTATCGGGCGCCGGTCTGGCGGGACTTGCAGGAGCGGCTGGAAGTAAGTTAACGCCAGACCAGGCCCAGAAGATTTCACCGGAAGCCGTTCAGCAGCTCGCCACTCACGCGCAGAAATCGAATCCGTCGGTTGTCGACTCGGTGAGCGCTTTCTATGCCCAGCACTCCGGGCTGGTTAAAACCTTGGGCGGAACCTTTTTGACGGTTGCCCTCGCAAGAATCGCCGAGCGTCAGCGACGCGCGTAGGCATGATCCTCCAAAGTCCTCCGGAATGAAGCGGGTGCGGGATAGCCGTATCTGTCTGTAAGTGCATGCAAGATAAGGACAAAGATCGACTGCGGTCTCTAAACACGGGCATCAGAAAGGTGGAACTCCTCCTCCGCCGCGAACGTGTCGAATGTTTCAATGTACGTCGGTACGGTTCAGTTTGAAACTGATGTACCAGGGACAAACTCGCGGCCCACGGCGAATATGGGACTCACGAGGGGCAATATCCAAGCCGTACCTTCGACTACAAATCTTCGGAGGGTGTTCGTCATGGGGGACACAGCTAGCATGAGCGTGCAGGAGAATCCGCTGGTAGGCGTTTGGAGGCTGGTTTCGTCTGAAGCTACCGTCGAGGACCAGGGAAAAACAGAGGTCTATTCGACGAAAAAGCCCAAAGGCTACCTGATTTTGACTCCCTGGGAGCGAATGATGACGGTCAGCATCGGAGGCGATGGCGACCGCAAAAAAGTTCCTACGAGCGAAGCCGATCTTTCCGAATTGTGGAAGTCGATGCTCGCCTATACGGGAAAGTATCGCGTCGAAGGCGACCATCTGGTGACGGTTGTGGACGTCTCCTGGTACGAACTGTGGACCGGCACCGAGCAGAGACGGCGTTTCGAGCTGGAAGATGACACCCTCACGATCGTCACGAAGCCGCAGCCCATCGGCGGCGTCGGTCTGCGCGCGAATGCGTTGGTCTCGTGCAAAGTGATTTGGGAGCGCGAGGAATAGTCTGCGCGGGATAGAATGCACCGCCGGCTTGAGCACGCCGGCGGAGCGGCGACTCGGCAGGAGTCATTTCAAGTGCCGAGTACTTCCCAGCCGCCACGGCGACTCATTGGTGTTGCATCCCTGAAAGGCACATAAGCACCCATCGCATCTATCTCACACAGAAGGTCATCTAGAAGTCGGCGCCCGGCCTGATTCTCCGCCAGCCAATGATGTAGACTCTCCCCTTCGTTCGGTGCACAATTCCGGTCCATTCGATCCCGTTCATCGAAAAAGCGTGGTCGAACATGTCGATACCAAGAGGAGGTGCGTATGGCTAAGAAAGTCCTGGCTTGCGTCGTCGCTCTTTTGTTCGTGGCTTTGCTGGGCTACCGCGTCATGGCAAAAGCAACCGATCCTCAACGGGAGTCTGAAGATCGCGTGCAAATTGAGAGGTTGATGTGGCATTACATTCGGGCGCTCGACACCGGAAATGGGGATGCGTATGCAGCTACGTTTACGCCGGATGGTCAATTTGGCACCGGTGCGAACGCGGTGAAGGGACACGACGCGCTGAAGAAAATGATCGACGACTTTCGACAACGCGTCGCTGACGCCGAAGCCAAGAGCGGGCAGAAAAGGCCGCCCATGTACCATGTGATCGCGAACAGCGATCTCGAATTCGTCGATAAGGATCATGCGCACCTGGAAGCGTATTGGATGACGGTGGTCGCGCAGGGCGGTCCGAATGTGCCGTCGCGGCTGGCCGGTGCCGGGCGCGAAGTTGACGAGCTCGTGCGCGTGAACGGGCAATGGCTTATCAAAACTCGCGACGTTGCACCGAAAGATTAAACGATTAAGCGACAGGTCTGAACGCTGCAGAGGAGCAGATTTTACGCAGCGATGTCGTTGATTCGTCTAGCTTGCTGGAAGAACGCGTTTTCGACTCGTCTTCAGTAGACGGCGCGCCTTCTGAAGAACAGGGATTTTGCTGAGGCCTTTTCGGAGATTGGACGGGGCGGACCTGATCTTCTCGCGTATTCTCGTCTGTACAGGAAGGTAGGAATAATCTGGAAATGTCGAATTAAACCTCTGATCCAAAAAATCTCGGGGATAAACGGTTTCAGCGACCTTCTTGTAAATGCCAGTCTTTAGGCCGTCTATCTTGACCATTTGGTAGGCAGGTTCGGTCAGCAGAAATTTGTGAAGGATACCCACGCAAGAGATACACAGGTCATCAACGGCCAGACTTCCGCC
>JASHRI010000312.1 GCA_030037435.1 Candidatus Acidiferrales bacterium
GCTTATCGAGATCGGCGCCGGGCTTGGCGCGGACGTCCCGTTCTTCCTGTTCGGTGGACGTGCGCTCGCCGTCAATCGAGGCGACGAGATCTATCCGATGCCAGACCAACCGCGCCGCAGCATAGTCGTGGTCTCACCGCGCGACATCGGCGTCAGCACCAAAGAAGCCTATCAGTGGCTTTCAGCGGAATTGACAAACCGCGCTAAACCACCTAGTATTTGGGGGTTCTGTGCTCTGTGCTGGAGCCGGCAGGGAACGGTCTCAAACGACTTTGAGGGGCCAGTTTTCAGCCGTCATCCGCGACTCGGAGAGATTCGAGCCGCCTTGCTCGAGCGAGGAGCCGCAGAAGCCGCGCTGGCGGGTAGCGGGTCGGCGGTGTTCGGAGTCTTCCGAAACCCAGCGCAGGCGCGCCGAGCCGCTCGGAAGTTCCCGGAAGATTCGGTTTTCGTCGTCGAAACTGTTTCCAGGGAAAGGTATGGCCGCGCATTGGGTTGGCGTGCGACCGGCTAAGGTAAAACTTTGGGCGATGGCAAGTTCAAAGTGTTTTGCGGCTCGGCCAACGTAGCGTTGGCGGACGCCATTTGTTCGTATTTGGGCGTACCGCGGGGCCATGCCGAGCACGGGCAGTTTTCGGACGGCGAAACGCGCTACCAGATTCAGGAGAATGTGCGGGGCGCGGACGTGTTCGTTGTTCAGCCTTGCTCGCATCCGGTTGACCATCATCTGATGCAGCTGCTGCTGATGATCGACGCGTTCAAACGCGCGTCAGCCTGGCGAATCACCCCGGTGATTCCGTATTACCCGTACGCGAGGCAGGATCGCAAAGATCGGCCGCGCGTGGCGATTTCGGCGAAATTGGTGGCCGATCTCTTGGAAACCGCTGGTTCGAGCCGAGTGCTTTCGCTTGATCTGCACGCGCCGCAGATTCAGGGATACTTCAATATCCCGGTGGATCACTTGTACGCCGCGCCTGTGCTTGTGGAGCATTTTCAGAAAAAGAAGATGGGGCCGATCACCGTGGTTTCGCCGGACGCAGGTGGCGTGGAGCGCGCACGGCTGTTTGCGAAAAGGATCGACGCGCCGTTGGCGATCGTCGACAAGCGCCGCATCGACGTCAACGTAAGCGAAGTGATGCACTTGATCGGCGACGTGGCGGGCCGCCCGGCGCTGGTGATTGACGACATCATCGATACGGCCGGGACGCTGGTGAAGACGGCCGAGGCGCTTCTTGAAAATGGGGCGACGAAGGTTTTCGCCGGGTGCACGCACGCGGTGCTTTCCGGGCCGGCTGCGGACCGCATCATGGCGTCGAAAATCGAGGAAGTGGTGGTGACGGATTCAGTCCCGCTGAACGACGAAGCGCGCAAGGTGCCGAAGATTAAAGTGCTTAGCGTCGCGCCGCTTTTGGCGCGCGGCATCCAGTCGATTCACGAAGAAACCTCGATCAGCGAGCTCTTTATTTAGTTTTCGAAAGGCACGGAAAAGAGGGACGTATGGCAACGACGACGCACACAGTGGAAGGCAAGTCTCGCGAGACGCGAGGGAAAAACGCCGCGCGGCGCACCCGGCTGACGGGGATGGTGCCCGCGATTCTATATGGCGGCAGCGGAGACGCGATCGCACTGGAAGTGAATGCGAAGCAGGTGGCCCGCATTCTGCGGTCCGATACAGGGCACAACACGATTTTCACCGTACAAGTAGCGGGCGGCAAAGAAGAGCGCGCTATGCTCAAAGATTGGCAGGTCGATCCGTTTACCAGCAAATTGCTGCACGTAGACCTGCTGCGCATCGCCATGGACGTGCGCATGCGCGTGCGCGTGCCGGTGCACACGTTCGGTGAGCCGCAGGGCGTGAAGCTGCAGGGCGGAATTTTTGAGATGGTCACCCGCGAAGTTGAGCTCGAGTGCTTGCCCGCGGACATCCCGGAAGAATTCCGCATGGACGTAACCGAATTGATGATCGGCAAGCAGCTGAGGGCCAGCGATCTGCCCATCGATCCGCAGAAGGTCAAGCTGCTCACTGATCCTCAGCGCGTGCTGGCTCACGTGGTGATGCTCAAGAAGGAAGAGGAGCCGACGGCCGAAGCGGCTGTGGCAACGGAAACCGCCCCAGCCGAACCCGAGGTGATTAAGAAGGGCAAGAAGGAAGAAGAGGGCGAAGGCGAGGCAGCGGCGGAAGCTGCACCCAAGGCCGAAAAGACCGAGAAGAAGGGCAAGGAGAAGTAACCCCCGCGCTCGCCCTGCATGGCAGGGCGCGAAGTGCGACGCGAGTTGGCGTCCGCGGATCTGCAGCCGATGCGACTCATCGTTGGTCTCGGCAATCCTGGCCCCGATTACGAATGGACGCCGCATAACCTCGGCTTTCTGGCAATCGACGCCTTGGCGGGGCGCACAGGAATTCGGGTCACCCGGCCGGAAGCGAAATCGCTCGTTGGCCGAGGGCAGCTGGCAGGGCACGAAGTGGTTCTGGCCAAGCCGCAGACGATGATGAATCTTAGCGGCGTAGCCGTTCGGATGCTGCTTGAGCGGTACGAAGCCGATCCGGCCGAGATGATGGTGCTGCTCGACGAAGTGGATTTGCCCTGGGGCATGCTGCGGATCAGGGATCGCGGCTTGAACAGTACGCACAACGGCTTGAAGTCGATCATTGGCGCGGTCGGCTCCGATGAATTCATCCGCATTCGGTTGGGCGTTCAGCCCGAGCGAATCTGGGGCGATCGAAAAGACTATCTGCTGTGCAGTATGGGACGTGAGGAACGTAGGATTGCGGAAGACATGGCGGCAGAAGCCGGCGACGCGGTTGAGTCGGTGCTGACCGAAGGCATCAGCAAGGCGATGTCGCGATTCAATCGCAAGGTGCCGCCTGCGGAAGAGATTTCGGAGTAGATCGCGGCGGTTGCCAAGGAATCGAGAGGAACACATGGAAGAGCGTCTGTACGATTTGATCTTCATCTGCCGGCCCGATACACCCGAGCCGGAGATCGACAAAGTGATTGCCACACTCGAGCATGCCGCCACCGAAAAGGGCGGCAAAATCGAGAAGACCGACAAGTGGGGCCGCAAGCGCATGGCCTATTTCGTTCACCGGCTGCGCGAGGGATTTTACGTTTACATGGTGGTCCGCTCGAGCCACGGAGAAGTGGTGCGGGAACTCGAGCGCCGGTTGAAGGTGGCGGAACCGGTGATCAAGTACTTGACCGTGCGCCTGGACGAAGAATTGAAGCGTCAGGATAAATTGAAGAAGCATCGCGAGCGGCGTGCCGCTCGCCGCCCGCGCAAGCCTGCTCCAAGCCCGGCTGCGGGCCCAACCGGCGAACAGCCCGCCGCGACAGCTTAGGAGAAACAGCATGGCAGATGAAAACGCAACACCATCGCAGCCGGCGGCGCCGCCGGCATCTGGCGGTCATTCCGGACCGTCTGGCCCCGGCGGGCATTCTGGCCCGGGGGGACGTCCGGGGATGGGCGGCCCGCGACCGCAAGGCGGCAGACCCGGCGCTGGTCCCAGGCGCGGCAAGCGCAACTTCGTTCGCAAGAAGAAAGTTTGCCGGTTCTGCGTCGACAAGGCCGACTTCATCGATTACAAGCGCGCCGAGATTCTGGCGCCGTTCATTCAGGAACGCGGAAAAATTCTGCCTCGCCGCATGACCGGCACTTGTGCGCGCCATCAGCGTTGGCTGACGGTGGCAATCAAGCGTGCGCAGAATATCGCCTTGCTTCCGTTCGCCGCGGAACTGTAAGCGTTCGATGCTGCGCCGCACCATCCAGGGCAGGGAATTGACTATCGGCTTTCGCGCAATTCAGCGTGCCTGAGCCCACTCGATCTCGAGGTAGAGGAACATGCAAATTATTCTGCAAGAGGACGTCGAAAAGCTCGGCAACCGCGGCCAGGTGGTCGAAGTGGCCGAGGGCTACGCGCGGAATTTTCTGTTGCCGCGCAAACTGGCGCTCGAAGCGAGCGCCGGCAATTTGAAGCGCCTGGAAAAGATGCGGGCGGTCTTCGCAAAGAAGGAAGCCACGGAGAAAGAGGCCGCACAAAAGCTGGCCGAATTGCTCGCCGGCGTTGCGGTCGAGTTGCACCGCCGGGCTGGAGACAACGATCAGCTTTTCGGCTCTGTCACTTCGTCCGATATTTCCGAATCGCTCGCCGCGCAAGGGTTCAACATCGACAAGCGCAAGGTTGCGCTCGAGGAACCGATCAAAGTTATCGGCGAATACGAAGTTCCGCTAAAACTGCATCGCGAAGTGACTGCAAGCGTGAAATTGGCGGTGAAAAAAGAAGAGCAGCAGTAAGCGGTAGGCGGTCGCAGAAATTTCCGGTCTCTCGGGGCGCATTTTGCTGCGCCCC
>JASHRI010000313.1 GCA_030037435.1 Candidatus Acidiferrales bacterium
ATACCTACATGGCAGTGCGGCGAGTCGGATCGGGCGAACTCATCGCCGCGAGCCAAGAATCGTTCTTATTAAACGAGACCATCAAGACGCATCCAAACCCGGTGCTGCTGGATTATCTGGCGGGTGGGCGGCCAACGATTTGGGTGGATGAAACGCTGCACGGGCTGCATCAGGACGAGGGTGTGCTCTGGCTGGTGTACCGGTACCGACTGCAAGCAGCTCTACTGCTTTTCTGGGCGACTTTGCTGATTCTGCTTTGGAGCCTGAGCGGCGAATTGTTGCAGCGGCCGACCCGCGACTGGAGCGCAGAAATCGTCCGCAATGGCGAACCCGCGGGGATCGCTGGGCAACGCCTGCTTCGGCGCAGTGTTCCGCCAGAGCAGGTTGTGGCCGAATGCTGGGAACAATTCCGCCGCCGTTCGCCGCAAGATGCGCAAGCTATTTCCGCCGACCCGGATTGGGGGCCGCGGCTGCGTGCCGCACTGGCGCAACCGCCCTTGGCCGGTTACAAAGAGCTCACGAAACTGATCAGTGAGCGCCGCGCGTCCCCGAAAGGCTCAGCTCGCAGCGACCGCGAAGCGCAACACAGAGGCTCCACTTCGCCCAAAACGACTTCTGAGGAGGCACGAATTGTATGAATGAGAAACCGATATTGGATGCCGATGGGCAGGCGCCGTCCGCTAGCGCCGAAATGCGATCGAAGACGGCGCTGGCGGCCATCGCGAGCGGCACGCGGCGCGTACGAGAAGCGGTGGGCCGCGTGATTGTCGGCCAAAGTGAAGCGATCGACCTTGCGCTGGTGACGCTGCTTGCGGGCGGGCATGCGCTGATTGAAGGTGTTCCAGGCGTAGGCAAAACGCTGCTCGTGAAGACCCTGGCGCGCGCCGTAGCCGGTGAATTTCAACGTATTCAGTTCACACCTGACTTGATGCCCGCGGACGTCACTGGGACCAGCGTTTTCGACCTTAAGACGCAGGCATTCCGGCTGGTGCGCGGGCCGGTTTTCACAAATTTCCTATTGGCAGACGAAATCAATCGTGCCCCCGCGAAAACGCAATCGGCCCTGCTGGAAGCCATGCAAGAGCGACAGGTGACAATCGACCGTGAAACTTGCGCGCTCCCGGCGATATTCGTTGTTTTTGCAACTCAAAATCCGATCGAACACCATGGAACATATCCGCTTCCTGAGGCGCAGAAAGACCGCTTTCTCGTGAAGATTCGCATGGGTTATCCGGCGGTGCAGGATGAAAACGAACTGGCACGTCTGGTCGCGGAAAACGAAGGGCCCGAAAGCCGGCTTGCGGGCGAACTACGCGCTCCGGTTTTGCAGCCCGGCGAACTGGAACAGTTGCGTTCGGCGACAGCGGGTGTGCGCGTGAGTGACGCGGTGAGCAGCTACATCGTCAGCTTGGTTAGACAGACGCGGCAGCACGCGGCGGTGTGGATCGGCGCCGGCCCGAGGGCGACGCTGGCGCTGCTCGTGGCGTCGAGAGCGCTTGCGGTGCTCGAGGAACGCGATTTCGTTCTGCCCGAGGATGTGAAGATGCTGGCTGCACCTGTGCTGGAACATCGCATGTTGCTGCGGCCCGAATTCGAGATGGAAGGCGTCGAGCCTCGGGAAGTGATCAATGCGGTGCTCGAGGCCGTCGAAGTTCCGCGGTAAGCAAGAATGCGAAACGCAACGCAGCTGATGGCGAAGAAGCAAGCGAAATTATGACGACTACGGTTTCAGAGATCGAATCGGCGGCGCCAACGCGACGCGAAGCTCAGGCGCGCGACAAATTGGCACGGCAGATCCAGCTCCAGCCCTCGGGGACGCTATTCAGTCCGACCCCAGCGCTTGCGTGGTTACTGGGCTCACTGGGTGTCGCGGCGTGCGTTGCGCCTTGGCTGGTTCACGCTTGGTTGTGGCTCATACTGATTGCAACCGTCGTTGGTTTGCTGGCCTGCTATGACGCGTTTTCGCTCTGGCTCGGCCGCAACGAATTCGCACCCGTCTTGCTGCTCCCCGAAAAAGGTCTTCGCGGACGCGAATTGCAGATCATCCAGATTCCCCTTGCACTCGCCGGCTCGCGCGGAGCGGGCGCCGAAGTTCGTGTCGCAATCATGGCAGCTACGCGAGAGAGTGAAACTGCCATGCAGGTGAAAAGCGAGCCCCGGCGACTCCAGCTGGGTCCGCCAAACTTGACCGAAGAGCGAAAAGCTTTGGGCACTGGGGCACCGATGCATTTGTGGCCATGGACCCCAGAGGTCACGCTGATTCGGCGAGGGCTTTGGCCAGGGCCGCGCATCGGAATTGAGCGGCGCTCGCGCTTCGGGATTTGGCGCTTGCGCAAGTGGTTCGATTCGCCGACGCCGGTGAGGATCGACGCGGACTTGCGGCCAGGGCGGCGGGAAATGCTGCGCAGCCCCGTTTATCGCGCGATGGTAGCCGCACGCGAAACGGCGTGGACGGGACACGGGCGCGAATTCGAGCGCTTGCGCGAATATCAGCCGGGTGACACCTTTTCGGAAATCGCGTGGAAGTCGACGGCGCGGCGCGGCTCTCCGGTGACACGATTGTTCCAGTGGGAGCAGAAACAGGAAGTCTATTTCGTGGTGGACCAGTCGCGCGCTTCCGCGCTAGCGATCCATCCCGCGTTCGAATCCGAAACCGACGTTCGTCAGGGACATGCCCCACGGCGACTGCTGGATCTTGCCGTAGAGACAGCGCTAGTGGGCGCGACAATTGCCTTGGAATTGGGCGACGAATTTGGGCTGGTGACCTACGCTGAAGAACCAAAATCGTGGCTGCGAGCCGGAAGCGGCCAGTTCCAGTTTCACCGGTTCCGCGACCAACTCCTGAATCTCGAGCCCCTGCCGACCACCGCCAATTACGAGGCTCTTTTCAGCAATATCCGGCTGCGGCTGCGGCGCCGCGCTTACCTGGTACTGCTGGCGGATTTGGCAGAGCGGTCGATTTCTGGCTCGATGTCCCGCGGAGTGGCGCTCTTGCGTTCCTCGCACGTCGTTTTCATGACCAGCATTCTGCCCGCCCATGCACGACCCGCATTTTCTTCGAGTGAATCGCCTCGTGCCGAGCAGGACGTCTATGCGGCTCTTGCCGGAGAAAAGGAAAATCAGCGTCTTGGGGCTCTCGCGCGGCAACTGCGTCAATTGGGGGCCGAACTGCGGTACGTGCCATCCAAAGAATTCCTGCGAACCGCCGTGGAAGGTTATCTCGAGGGCAAACGGGAGCAGCGCGTGTGATCTTAGATCTCGAACGTTTTCAGGCGCAGGAACGGCCGCGATGGACCAGGCTCGAATCGCTGCTCGCCCAACTGGACAGCCGGCCGGATCGCCTGCTGAGGCCTGCCGAGGCGGAACAGCTGCAAGAGCTCTACGCCCAAACCGCGTCGGACTTGAATCGGGTGACGCACGGCTCACTGGCGCCGGAGCTAAGGCAGTATCTCGAACGGCTGGTGGCTCGGGCTTATGGGGAGCTTTATTACGCTCGACCTACGCGATCCGAACTCTGGCAGCCGCGCGGCTGGCTGCGGATTTTCACGGCGTTTCCGGAGGCGTTCCGGCGACAGTCACGCTATTTCGCCTTGGCGGTGCTGGTCACGTTTCTGGGCTGCGCACTGGGTGGATTGGCGGTGCGCTACGATCCGGCATCTGTTGACGTGCTGCTCCCCGCCGATTATCTGCGCAATCCCGGCCTACGCGTTCGTCAGGAGGAGAAGGGGCAGAACCGCCGCTTGGACTCGGCCCAGGAGGAAGCCGCGTTCTCGGGGGAACTCATCACGCACAATATCGAGGTGTCGCTGCTGACGGCGGGGCTGGGAGTGACGTTCGGAATCGGGACGGCACTATTACTTTTTGAGAATGGCTTGCTGCTCGGTGCCGTGGCGGTTCGTTACACGCAACAGGGCTTCGGATTATTCGTCACGGCATGGCTGCTCCCGCATGGCGCATTCGAGATTCCATCGATACTGATCGCCGGGCAGGCGGGGTTCTATCTGGCGCGCCTGCTGTTACGCAGGCGCGAAGATCGGTATGTGCGTGAATCCATGCGTGAATGGTTGTTGTTGATCGCCGGGCTGGCGATGATGCTGGTTTGGGCCGGCCTGATGGAAGCTTTTTTTTCGCAGCATCACGCGCCAGTATTGGCCTACGGATTCAAGGTTGCAGTTGGCGCAGCAGAGCTGGTGCTGTTGACGGTCTATTTGCTGCTAATCGGCCGACGGGAAACTGCAGCGGTACCGAGCGCGACCATTGCCGTGGGGAGCAAATGAAGGATTTGGAGACAAAGCGCTTGCCCACGAGCACCGAACTGACCATTGCTACGCCGGAAGGCGTACTTTTTCGATTGCCATTGGCGGGTCCCGCGTCGCGACTTTATGCAATGCTGGTCGACACCGCTATTGTGCTGGCGGGACTGAACGGGCTGGGTTATCTGGTTTATTTGATTTTCGCAAAGGTGCCAGGTTTTGGAGCTATGACCATCACGCTCTTGGAATTCGCGATAGGGTTCGCGTACGGCGCGCTGTTGGAAGGTTTCTGGAATGGACAGACCGTTGGGAAACGTCTGTTTCATCTGCGTGTTACTGACGAATCCGGACTTCCGCTACGAATTGAACAGGCATGGGTGCGAAACCTGATGCGCGTGGTTGATGCTTTGCCACTAGCGTACCTGGTGGGAGGGGCTTCGGTGCTGAGCAGCCCCGTTATGCAGCGTTTCGGCGACCGCGTGGCTGGGACGCTCGTCGTCCGGGAGGCGCCGCTGGCCGCCCCATATGAAGAAGCCTCGAATCAACAGAAATACAATTCCTTTACGGAGTATCCAGCGATCGCGATACGTCTCCGCCGAGCAGCGACGCCGGATTTGGCGGGACTCATTCAAGATGCCTTGCGGCGACGGAACGAACTGGCGCCTTACGCACGGCGGGAAATTTATCGCGAAGTGGCGGCTTACCTACAAGCCGAAATCGCCCGATTCCCCGACGAGTTAGTCGAAATGCTCAGTGATGAACAATACTTGAATAACGCAATCGATGTGCTCTTCCGGGATCAACGACTGTCCAGAGTGCAGACCTGTGTTACCGAGCTCGTAAAATAGGTGTTAGGCTAACGTCCGCAAATCGCAGAAACGAAGACGACAACCCCGAAAAGCAAATTTTCGGTTTCCCCGTTTATCAGGACTTTCCTCGCGACCTCCGGATCGCCGCCAGTTCGTCGGAATCTCGCAGTCAATCCTGATCTCAAGTTCAGAATACGCGGGGGGGCGGGTTTCGTTACCCAACCCTCGCTCGGGCAATCACATGAAGTTTCGAGTGTGTAAGCTCGAAAGTTCGACCGCTTCGGCTTCATCGAAACCGAGGCGCCTCAGACGCTTTTGACGGCCTTCATCCATTTCGCGGGTCAACTCCATGACCCGTTGGTGCCCCTTCCGAAGATCCTGCGGCTGCCAGGAACCAGCCGCTATCAGAACCAAGGCATCGAACACCTCGGCATTCAGACCGGCGGTATGTTGCAGTGCGTCATGACGGCGCTGCACGGCATCCGCCAGCCGCGGGCGGTAGCTTGGATCATTATTCAGATGCTGCGTGAGGTGGGCGATGCCGAAGGCGACGTGCCTGCCTTCATCCTGCGCAGCGAGTCGTGCGACGGCCGCCGTCACCGGATCGGGGGCGTATCGTTCGATAAACCACAGGAGCGAGAGAAATGTTCCCTCGCCGAGCACGGAAAGCAGGAAGGAGGCGATCGCAAACTCAGATTCGTCAACGAGAGTCTTCAGGGAAGCCTGGCCTCCGCTTGTTGAGCGGCCAAGCTGCTTTCGCTTGAGCAGTCCTCGGCGAGTGAAGACCTCAATATGGCGCGCCTCGTCCGCTGCCTGCACCGCGAGAAGCTGCATCACCTCGCGAAAATGCGGATGCAGTTGGGCGATGAAGCGGCTAGGGACAATCAAGGCGGCCGTTTCATTCTCGATGAGGTAGGTCATGATCTGCACGACAGCGTCTTCCACGTCATCGTCGAGATCGAACGGAGTGTCCCACGGAATCGCGGTTTTGGGATCCCACTGTGCGGCGACCGCTTGCGCATAAAGCCGCGCGGCATCGTCGGACCAGACCTCGATTTTGTCGACCAGGTTAAATCGGAATTCAGGGCTGCCGGCCTCAACCGTGGCGCTGCGCGCAGCCAGTCCCCAGTGACGCGACGCATGGGAGACGACCGCACCGGGCTGGCCTGCATCGGCTTCTCCGGCGCGCTGAGCGCCGGACCATCGATCGGTCTCTGCGCCCCCGTTTGTTACAACCGCGTGGGCAGGTCGGTCAGGCTGTTTTGGCTCGAACCGGAGTGTATGCCCAGACTCGCGGCACCAAGCCCTTAGGTCGATCTCCAATTCTGGCGATGTCCCGGCGACTGTGATCGACTCGCCCGGTCCAGCGGTGCGGAGCGCCCGCTTCACGAGCAGGTGACCGCCGTCGGAAAATCCCAAGGAGCCGAGATCGACGTCTATTTGCATCGCGGCGCCAGGTTGTCGACGAAAGCGTCGATCGTACCGAAGCGATTGAGCGCTGCGGAAAGCTGAGCATAACCCTGAGTGCGGCCGGGCACCCAGCGCTTAAGCCCTTCGAGATCGAACAGCGGCCGAACCTCTGCATCGGCGTAGGACATGCTTAGCAAGAGATCGCGAAATTGGGCGATCTGCTGGCCGGGCGCATCGTCGAGAATAGTGAAGTTGCAATGATCGAAGACGGGCGTTTGCGCAAGAATTCGCGTCGCTCCCGACGGAATCGTGCCCTCGCGAACGAAGGCGGGGTGGTTACGGTCGAGAACGCACGCCGCATCGGCCTCGCCCCGCAGCAGCGCTCGGACCGCATCTCGCTCGCCACCGATATGGTCGCCGTGTTTGCCGACGAGTTTGTCAAAAACGAGCACGCGGAAATCTCTTTCTGGGGTCAGTCCGCACTCTGCGAGAAAATTCAACGGGATCAATTTCGCTTGCGGCGAGTCGCTGGCTCCTACCGCCACGGTCTTGCCCTTAAGATCGCCGGTGCTGCGGATCATGCTCTCAGAACGCACGACGGCTACGGAAGTTAGGTCGATGTCCGTGTCGCGCATGCATATCGCCTCCGCACGCCGGCCGAGTCGGTTCGCCACACGTTCGGCCTCGAGCCATGCGAGGGGCGAATTCCACGCGACGTGAATCTGGCCAAGCACGTGCGCCTCGACCTGCTTCTCGTAGTTGGAGAAGAGCACGTAGTCGAAGGCAAGGCCGCGCGCCCCGAAGTACTTCTGAAATCCGTCCCAAATCGTCACAACCTTGGGATCGTACGCCACCGCACCCATGACCAGCGCACTCGAAGTCGCCATTCGTGATCCCTGTCCCCGCCTTTCACCAGCGGTCATATCAGAAGACATACTTTAGCGCAAACTGAATGATGCGCGGTCCCACGGACGTTGTGGTGATCACGCCAAACGTGGAGGCGCTCCCGACATTCGACGCAGGATTGCTGAACTGCGGGTGATTGAACGCATTAAAGAAGTCCGTTCGGAACTCTAGATCTGCGTCGCTCCACCAACCCCGTTTACGGCGCCAACGACCGGCGGCGCGCAGAACGCCGTTGTATTGAAATAATCGCTGATGCGCGAAACGGTCGAGCCGTGTGTAAATACGTCGCCGATCGTCTCTCCGGGGCACAGGTTTGCGCCGGCTGTTCCGACGCTGCCGTACACCTGACCGGCGCGGCTATCCGTTAATGTGATTGGATTTCCGCTCTGGGCCGTGGTGATGCCCGCGACCGACCATCCGGACAATGTGTGTCCGGTAAGGCCCTGGCCGCTATTGAATCGCCGAAAATTATAAAGATAACTGACCACCAGCCGTTGCGGACGATCGTATCCGCATTCGCCCACGAAACGCTCGCCTTCCTGGACCTGTAAAGCGGGATCGTACGCGATGGATCCACCCTCTCCGCTCGCGGCCGTTGACGTGCCAAGGTAATCGCTCAAGCATTTGCCCCAGGTATATGTAGTCTGAAATTGAAGGCCATTCGACAATGTCTTTCGTAAAGTGGCCTGGAGTGCGTTATAGGTCGAAAACCCAACGTTTGCCGTCTCGATGAAACCGCCGGCGCCAAATCCCAGCACCGGCACGCGCTTGGGGGGCGTTCGCCGACGTATTCGTGGTGATGCATCCCGATGGCGCGTTGCAATTTACGGGGCTGCTCGCTCAACGCGGGTCAGAAACGAGGACCTGTGGCGAGACGGCGATTTCAGAAGGGCTGTTTTGTAAAGGATCGGGATGGCCGAATGTATTCGATGTTCTACGTTGATTTAGACGGCAAATCAAAACGCGTGAAGCGGTTTCTCGGTAGGCTTGGCGAGATTTCGGAGCGTTCAGCCCGTCGAGAACATGACCACATCATGCAAGATATAAATCGCAGACGCGGAAGTGTCGCACCTGCCTATCGGGGGCAATCCTTTGCCGAAGTAACGGAGCTTTGGCGAAAGGCAATTGCTCCGAACTTGTCACCCGCGACTGTCCGACAACGCGAGTCGTACTTGCGAGCACATATCACTCCGCGATTCGGAAAGTCCGCCGTTCAGTCAATGGGTCTACAGGAGCTTCAACAATTCATTACCGATCTGCGAAAGTCGCTATCGAGGAAAACCATCCTGAATGTCCTTGGAACGGTGTTCACGATATTCGACTATGCTAGACGGTGTGGGATTCAGGTCCCTGCCGTTCGCTTCACAGAATTAGCAACTGGCACGGAATCGGAAAGCTCTCCTGTTCCCTTCTTTACGAAAGAACAGGCAGAACGAATTGTTGCCGCAGCCAAAGAGCCCTACAAAACGATTTTCGCGGTTGCTTGGAACACAGGGATGCGTGCGGGAGAAATCGCGCTTACCTGTGACGATCTGGATTTTCAACGAAAGACGATCCGCGTCAACAAATCTGCAGATGACAGAACCCGTGAAATCCGTTCGCCTAAAACTCAGAAATCCGTTGCATCACTTCCGATGCCTTCAGCGTTAGAAGCTTTGCTTCGGAACTATCTAGAGCACCACTGGCAGAAAAACCCGCAAGGACTTCTGTTCACGAATCGGCAAAGAACACGTCCACGAAAGCGAAGATCGGTTGTGGAGCATGGACTGAAGCCTTTGCTTCGCAAACTCGACATACCCGAAAAGGATGCGGGGTTGCACGGGTTCAGGCATGGGCTAGCGACGGAACTCGCAGAGGCATCCGTACCTCTCACGGTTCTGCAACAACAGATGCGGCACGCTGACGTTAAAACCACACTCCGCGTCTATGCGCATGTGATTCCCGACTCGCAGCGCACAGCGATGGAGCGTGTTGCGCTTTCAATTGGTACAGTGGTTCCAATTGGTACCGAGAACAAAGCCTAACGGCTTTCGTTTGAATCAGGTTGGTAGGGGCGGTGGGGATCGGACCCACGACCTTCGGCTTAAAAGGCCGCTGCTCTACCACTGAGCTACGCCCCTAGATCGATTCTCAACATCTTACATGAATAGAACTTACTGGACATGGGCTACTTGTGCGACAACGCCGAAATGACCGTGAGTTCCACTGCGGCGACGCATCCGGGTCACCGCTTCAGCTGTGGGCCTTTTCCTCGGCAGGGCCAGACTCTAGAGCAGAATCGGTTTGTTGCGAGATCCGTCAAATGCGCTAAATTGTTGGCTCGCGAGCCGCGTCGAACGGCGATTTTCGAGCCATTCAAGCACAAAAAGGATAGCCAGCAATGGCAGCAGCCAGACCACGCGGGCTTGGTAGCGGTCTTCGACATTGGAAAAAACGCCTGTGACAAATGCGTTCGCGATAGTCACAAAAATCACCACCACGCTTAGGCCGATAAGGCGCTCAGGTCGGCGGCGCAACAAAAGCGGTGCCGACACGCCCATGAGAACTAGCGATGCAATGAGTGTCCATTCCTGGACGGAAGACGATAAGTCGTCCGGTAGTTCTCCTCTCGCTTGTCGCGTCTGTAGATAGCGCAACCGCGCGCCAGGCAGCACCTTGTCAAACATCTGCTCCACCCACGCGTTCGGGTCGTAGCCCCAGAGGCCAAAGTTTGTCAGTTGCTCCCAAAAGTGGGCAGCCGAGATGCCGAGTTCCTCGCGGGGGTACGCGCGCAAAGTGGCCATCACCAGCGGCATCTCCTCGCGGCGCAGCTCCTCTTGTGTGGCTGGCGAGGCGGTTATCCACATTCCATCGAGTCGCCACAGAAAGTCGTCGGTATCCCCAGGCGGCTGGTTGAGGTAACCGCAGGCGACGAGCTCGACATCACCGCAATGCTGTCTCAAATACTCCCGTCCAGGGCCATCGACAAGGACGCGCGCCATCAAAAAAGGCGCTCGCTTGCCGTTCAGCGACGGTTCGCCATAAAGATAGGTGTGCAGCGCCATGTGCGCTGCAGCTGCGGCTCCGACGATCATCGCCACCAAGCCGATGGTTCGCAAACGCGGGAGTGCAGACCGCCAACGTACCAGTAGCGGCAGCGCCAAGAAGGCGCACAAACCGGCCGCCACCATCAGATGAGTCGCATGCGATGCCACTGACCACCAGGCAATCAACATCACGACTAAACGCTCAGTGCGAGAGAGAGACTCTGTAGCAAATACAAGCAAATAGATGCATAGATACAGCAATGGGCCATAGATGTCGGGCATCACCAGACTAACGAACCAACCCAAGCCGGTCAGGACGCTAAGGGGCACGACTACCGCGAAAAAACTGAATATAGTTTGCCGCGGCCTGACGGATCGGACGACGAGCCAAATTACGGATGCAGTCAATAAGGCGTTAAGACCGACGATCGGCCAAGGCGTGACGTTCCAGTGGAACGGTAAGATACCCAACGAATAGATGAGTGAACGTGCGCCGTAGCTTGGCGATAATCTGTGGAGGAAAACTGCTTGAGCAACGACATGTCCATTCTCGAGGTATGACATCGAGTCCGGATAGACCAGCGGATAGCCGTTGTAAAACGCAGGCCAGGCCATGAGGAGGGCGCCAGCCAAAACCGCAACCCCGCGCCAAATTCGACTAGCGTTCAACTGCCTCGCCCCATCACCGCGGCGGGCTCTTTCGTACAGGGCCGCCGGGTTCTCCTTGCAATGGCTACCCTTAGGATCGTTTGTAGTTGATTGTGTGTGAGATAATAGAAGCAGCGTTTGGCGAAGGCAACCGGATTTTGCCGCTTCACCCTCGGGCCTACAATCCGCCGCCAGCAAGAAAAACTGCGCGGACCGCTATGCCATGGCGCGGTTGATGTCGCGCTGCAGGAGCGGACCGCTATGCCATGGCGCGGTTGATGTCGCGCTGCAGGAATTGTGCGGCGGCGATGAACAGGATACCGCCGACCAAAGTGGCAAACGCAGCGGTCGATGTGGAATAGCGAATCACGTCGACGCCGAAATGCGCTTTGTACCGGTCGTTGAACACACCCATCAGATACGGCCCCAATCCCAGGCCGAGCAGTTCCGAAATCAAATAGATCACCGAAGTGGAAAACGCGCGCATGCCCACTTTTACCACCGAGTGTGAAATCGCGACGATAGGCCCTACGTGCACCGGCGACATCATTGAGACGATGGTGAATCCCACGATACACGTCAACAAGCTATGACCGAAGGAAAATAGCAGCACGCCCGGCATCGCCAGAATCGAGCAGATTGCCGACACGTAGATTTTCCAGCGAATATCCCTGGCCGCGAGCCGGTCCGACAGATAGCCGCCCACGAGCGTGCCCACCAGCCCCGCGCCCGCGCGCACCGTGCCGATGTATGTGCCGATCTGCGCGGTGTTCAGATGATGGATGCGGCCAAGAAACGGCGCAGCCCACGTGCCAAACCCAAACTGCGTAAACGTGGTGAAGCAAAATCCGATCAAGATCAGCATGTAGCACTTCTGCCGCCACATGAACCCGCACGTTTCCCAGAACTTCTGTTGCCCCGTGTCGACTTTTTTCTTTTCGGAGACTCCGCGCTTCGGCTCCCGCACCGTCAATCTGAACAGTATGGCGACCGCCAGGCCCGGAATGCCGGACACGAGAAATGCGTCGTGCCAGCCGTAATATTGGTTCACCCAACCACCCACGAACGCGCCAAGGAATCCGCCGATCACTGGGCCGAGCTGATAGACAGCCATCGCGGTGGATCGAGTTGTGCCGGGGAAAAAATCGGAGATCATCGACGCCGAAGGTGCCGTTCCCGCCGCTTCGCCGATGCCGACGCCGAACCGCGATAGCGTCAGCTGCACGGCGTTCTGCGCTACGCCCGCGAGCGCTGTCATGCCGCTCCAGATCACCAGGCCCCAGGTGATGATCGTGCGCCGGTTGCCGCGGTCGGCCCAGCGCGCCACCGGCGCCGCGAGAATCGAATAGAGGATTACGAACCCAAACCCGGAGATGAAGCCCATCACCGCGTCGGACAAATGGTAGGTCTGCTTGATGGGATCGATCAGGATGGTGATGACGGTGCGATCGAGGAAATTCAGCGAGTAGATGACCGTCAGCATCACCAACCCGTAGATCGCGGTTGGCGAAAGCGCGGTGAAACGGCTGGCCGGAGACTCGTTGTTCACGCCGTCGTCCACTTGCATGGTGCCCGGCTACTCCTCCCAGCCAGACCTCATCCCGTAGGGTACGGGCCAGGACAATCCCTCGATCTCGCGAATCTTGCCGCTCTCGATTTTGAATAGCTGCGGTTTGACGAAGGTGATGGGCCGCAGGTATTCGACCGGCACGGCGACCGCACCAACTCCTGAGACAGAAACCGATTTCACGTTGCCTTCGTTGTCGAAGAGCGCGAGGTCGAGCACCAATCCCTGTTGTGCGTCTACCACTAGCGGCCGATGTTCACGGACTTTCTGGAGCGCGCTAAAGAAGCCACGATTCATTTCTTCCGCGCATCCCTCGCCGAATACGTGGAACGATGGTTGCGCCGGATCGAGTGCCGGGCCATTGGAATTGTTCGTCGCGTCGATTCCGTTTTCGCGCCGAACGCAATGATCAGCGAATGGTACGCTCGCCGCGCTATGTTCGTTGAATCCCTCATAATACGCGTTCGTTGCCGCTACCAGCTGTTCGCGGGTGGAACGCTGCGCGGCGGCAAGTGATTTGAGCAGCGCGGAATCCGCCGACGCAAATCCTTTGGGATCCACCTCGTCGATCAATCGCGGCGTCATCACGCCCGCGGTGTTCGCACCGAGGCCATGCTCGGGTCGCAACTCCTGGCGGGCCACGACTTCCTCGATCTCGGTGATCTGGCGATTTTGGATTTTCAGCCGCAGCGCCATCACGCCGAGCAACGTGCCTCGAAACTCATTGATGTCGCCGTAGTAGCCGGCTTCGCCGCTCGCTTCATCGGCTAGATAGACTCGATAGTGGCCGCGGCCAGTGAACGTCTTCCAAATGCCCTCGCCCGGTTTCACCGCTTGGCCATTTTCCGTGTATTTCACATCCGGAGCCATGGCAATGCCACAAGCGCAGTGAGACTGAAGCGCCTCGAAATATTGATCCACGAAATGCAGCAGGCACGCGCGGTCGCACGGACCGGATGCATGATTCGGCGGAGGCGGCAGATGGGTTAGATTGGTGCCCTGGTCCGGCGACGCCTTCACGGTCGACGCGATCCCGGCAATTGCAATGAATAGCGCACCAAGCAGCGCGCAGCGCAGAATGTTTGCAGACCTCATCATGATGGCCTCCTCGATTTATCGGCCGAAGGCCGGTCGCATATTGAACGGTATTTCGTACATGGTCATTTCGATTCGGCTAATGCTTCCCTTTTCGACGCGATAGGCTTCGTTGGCAATGTTCGTTCGCGGCGTCATGAAGTACGGCGGCACTTTCCACACACGCCCGTCGGTCAGATGCACCTCGGTCACCGTCCCGTCGAAATCCAGATACGACGACGCCAGCACCGCGCCGCGCTCTACATCCACGACGAGAAAACGGCGGTCGCGCACGCCCGTGGTGAATCCGAGAAAGCCTAGCTTGTACTGGTCCGTGCAATTCATCGTGACGAAGTCGCCAACGTTCTCATCCGCGTGCCCGTAATTCTGCTCACTCGGCTGGTTCGTGGTTTTCACGGCGTCTTCCGTGCGCTGGCAATCGGGCGTGAACGCGTACACCCCACGGCCGTCGTTCAGTTGCAGTCCTTCGAGATACATATATGCGGCTTGCTCTAGGGCTTCTCGCGTTTCCCTCTGGTCGGCGGGAATCGGCTCCAGCCAGCGCGGATCGGGCTTGCCCATTTTTTCGTAGAGCGCGGCGCCGCGCGGATCGTGTGCCACGAATTGCTCGGCTTCGGTGATCAGGTGGTTCGCCACCTTGAGCCTCACGATCAGGATCGCGCCCGTTCCGTTTTCGTAGACCACGCAGATGCAGGCAACGTCGCCGCGCTCCGGATCGGCGAAATAATGCCGGTACGTACCCAGCCCGCTCGTGGTGGCCCAAAGCGCTTCGCCGATTTTCAGGCGCACATTGTCTTGCGCGTACTGCACGTTGGGAGAAAGAGGCGCCCGTGACGGGTCATGCGCCGCCATCGCCGTTAGATATTTGTCGATCATTCCTTCCAGGCAAGTCCGGTCGCACTGCGCGGCAGAGCTTTGCTGATCTTGGCTCAAAACATTCGCCATGCGCGCCGGAGCCGCTCGATTCGCGGCCGCCGCGCGCGAAGAATTTGCAGCCCAAACTGCAGCCGCGGCAAGCGCGACGAATAACGTTGCTGCCACCAGCCGCGCATGAATTCGGGTTCTCATGTTTCTCGTGTTCCCTTCTCGATGATTTCGCGAGCGTCGCAGTTTACAACACAGCCGCGGTCCGCGTCGCTTCGTTTCTTCCTCTATCGTCCCTCCCGGCCATGACGCTTGTTAGCTCACAACGTAGGTATTCGGCGAGCAAACTTCGTCCTGTATCCTGCTCGATTCGATTTGACATCGCACGTCTTCGGCGATAAGAACAGCCTTACGCCGGCCGGGGTGGCTTTCGTCCGCGGTCCCGCAGAGCACTCGCAGGAACTCAATCCGTGCGCTATTGTATTGCGTGAGAATGGGAGGGACGGCAATGGTAATTGACGTTCACGGGCATTTGACGGCACCGGATTCGCTATACGTCTACAAGGCCACCATCCTTTCGCATCGCGGCTCGCACGGGCGCGGCAAGGTTGAGGTGAGCGACGACGAAATGATCGCTTTCCTCAACCAGCCCACGTTTGGCACCGGTAAATCGCACATGGGCCTGCTGAAAGAGGTCGGCACCGACCTGCAACTCCTCTCGCCTCGACCGTTTCAGATGATGCAGGCGGAAAAACCCGCGCGCGTCTCGCAATGGTTCATCGAGGAATGCAACAACATGATCGCGCAGCAGTGCCGATTATTCCCCAACACGTTTCGCGGTATCTGCGGGCTGCCGCAGACTCCGGGCGAGAGCCCGAAGAATTGCGTCGCGGAACTCGAGCGCTGCGTGAAGGGATTCGGATTCGTCGGCTGCCTGATTAATCCGGATCCGAGCGAGGCCACCAACTACGACACGCCGGGCATGGGCGACGAATTCTGGTACCCGCTTTACGAAAAGCTCGTCGAGCTCGATGTGCCCGGCTACATTCACGGCGCCGGATGCCGATCGATCCGCCACAGTTACTCCCTGCATTTCATCAACGAGGAAACGATTTCAGTGATTTCGCTCGCGCAGTCGCGAGTGTTTCAGGATTTTCCGAAGCTGAAAATCGTCTGCTCGCATGGAGGCGGAGCCGTGCCCTACCACGCGGGACGCTTCATCGCTCCCACGCTTCGTCGGAGTGGCGGCAATTTTATCGACAGCTTGCGCAAGCTTTATTTCGACACGGTGCTGTACACGCCGCTCGCGTGCGAACTCTTGATCAAGACCGTCGGCGCAGACCGCTGCGTTTTTGGCACCGAGCGCCCGGGCGTCGGCACGGCCAAGGACCCGAAGACCGGGAAATGGATGGACGACGTTCGCGTCTACATCGACGGTTTCGACTGGCTCAGCGCCGCGGACAAGAAAGTGATCTTCGAGGACAACGCGAAGAGGCTGTTCCGCCTGGACGTGGGTGCAAAAACAGCGGCGTAAGCCGCGAAGTTTCAATTCAAATTCATCAGAGGCGAAGAACCGGATGTCCGTGCCATTTCGAGCCGATCAAGTTGGCAGCTTTTTGCGTCCCAAAGAGCTGATCGAGGCGCGCCGCAGCGACCCTCCGAATCCCGAGCGCCTGCGCGCCGTCGAAGACAAATGCATCGACCGGGTGCTCGCCAAGCAGAAGGAACTCGGCTTCGAAATTTTCACCGACGGCGAATTTCGCCGCTCGAATTTCATGGGCGATTTCACCGACGCGGTGAAGGGATTCGACTTCACCGACGGCTTGGCACGCAATTGGAATACGGCCACGCCGGGAGGCTCGACGCTTGGCCGAGGCCGCGTGGCGGGCGTGGTGGTGGAAAAGCTGCACGCGGTGCGCCCGTTGACCGGCCACGAATTGCCATACATGAAGCAGCACAGCCCCGGCGCAATCAAAATGACGCTGCCAAGCGCCACCCAATTCCCCGCGATTTCGTACAAGCGGGGCCGGTCCGACAAGGCATATGAAAGCTATTCGGCGATGCTTTGGGATATCGTCGAAATTATGAGGAAGGAAATGGCGCGGCTCTCGTCCGAGGGCGTGAAATACATTCAAATCGACGCCCCGCGATATAGCTATTTCATGGACCCGAAATGGCGCGACTGGATCAAGACGGAAATGAAGATGGATCCCGAGGCGTGGCTCGACGAGTCGATTCGTGCAGATAACGCTTGTTTCGAAGCGGCGCGACGGCCAGGCGTCACGCTTGCGATTCACCTATGCCGCGGAAACAGCCAAAGTCATTGGTATGCGGAAGGCGGCTACGATGCCATCGCCGAAAAACTGTTCGGCACGCTCGCCGTCGATCGCTTTCTGCTTGAATACGACGACGCGCGCTCTGGCACATTTGAGCCGTTGCGATTCGTTCCGCACAATAGGATCGCGGTCCTCGGATTGATCAGTTCCAAGCGCCCCGAGCTTGAAAGCGGCGATCAGTTGATCCAGCGAGTGAAGGAAGCATCGAACTATTTGCCACTCGAAAATCTCACGCTCAGCCCGCAGTGCGGTTTTGCCTCCACGCTGGAAGGCAACAAAATCAGCGAAGACGATCAGTGGGCAAAACTGCGACTGGTGGTTGATACGGCGCGGCGCGTGTGGGGCTGAGGCTTTCGTTTTTTGTGTTGGCAGGGAGGAATCATCATGGCAAAGATCGCGCTCGGCATCGGCTCATCGCATGGGCCGATGCTTTCAACGCCGCCCGACATGTGGCATCTGCGCGGTGAAGCCGACCGCAAGAACCCGAAACATTTTTATCGCGGTGAAGCGTACGACTTTCAAAAGCTGCTTGCGGCGCGGCGGCCCGGTTTTGCCGCCGAGATCACTCCCGCTGAACGCCAGAAGCGCTATGACGCTTGCCAACGCGCGCTCGATACTCTGGCCGCAAAGTTCCGCGAGGTGAGGCCCGACGCGGTGGTGATCGTCGGCAACGATCAGCGCGAGCTTTTTACCGACGAAAATACCCCGGCGTTCCTGGTCTACACTGGCGCCAAGATTGAAAACGTGCCGGAAACGGAAGAAGCGAAGGCCAAGATGCCGCCGGGCATCGCCATCGCGGAAGTCGGCCATTGCCCTCCCGGTGGCGCGGTCTATTCTGGCGCGACCGACCTCTCGCTGCATATTTTGAATTCCTTGCTCGAACAAGACTTCGACATGTCTGAATCCTCGCGCCTGCCCAAAGTAAACGGGCACGAGCACGGCATTCCGCACGCGTTCGGCTTCTTGTACCGGCGCATCATGGTCGACAATCCTCCGCCCAGCGTTCCGCTCTTTTTGAATGCCGGTATTCCCAACAACAAGCCGAAGATCGGCCGTTGCCTGCAGTTCGGCCCAGCGCTGGTAAAAGCGATCGAGAGCTGGAAAGAAGATGCAAAAGTCGCGGTGTTTTGCTCAGGTGGCTTGACGCATTTTGTGATCGACGAAGATCTCGATCGCCGCGTGCTCAAAGGCTTGCAATCGCGCGACGAAAAAGA
>JASHRI010000314.1 GCA_030037435.1 Candidatus Acidiferrales bacterium
GGATGGGCGCGAGGTCTATTTCCACCGGGACAGCGTGCTGAATCACTCGTTTTCGCGATTGCGAGTGGGATCGACGGTGGTTTTCGCGGAAGAGCCTGGCGAAAAAGGGCCGCAAGCAAGCACGGTGAGAATCGTACGAAAGCGCCGGACGCCCGGGCTGGCTCTTACGACGCTGGCAACCGCTTTGTAGCAGGCGATCTGCCGCAGTTAATTCGGCGAAGCTACGTCTCTAACTTGAATCTGGTCGATGCAACTGCATACAGCCGGCGCCAAACCAACCGATTGATGAGCAATACGATGGCGGCCATCAGCATTGTTGCGACCAGCAACACCGGATAGTTGCTGTTATCTGCCGCTTCACTGATCAGGGCCCCCAGCCCAGTTGTGGAGAAGATGTGGCCGTTCAGATGAAAATACTCCGCGAGAATGCTCGCATTCCAGGCGCCGCCAGACGCTGTGACGCAACCTGTAATCAAATACGGAAAAATTCCCGGCAAGATCAACTCACGCCAGCGCTCCCACTGTCCGAACCGGAAAATATCGCAAACTTCCCTCAAGTCAGTGGGAAGTGCCATAGCACCCGCGATGACGTTGAAAAGGATGTACCACTGCGTTCCCAGAAGCATTAGAACGATCGATCCGACAGCCAACCCTCCGCCGACGCGGGTCAGCAGCAGAACGACGATCGGAAACAATGCCGTCGCCGGCACGGACGCGACCACCTGGACGATGGGCTGCACGACCGCTGCGCGTCTCGCGTTCATTCCGATCCATACACCCGCGGGAACGGTCCACAGTGCGGCAAGCAAGAGCGTGACTTCCACGCGTAGGAACGTCGCTCCTCCACCCACGAATATTCCGCGCAACTCCGAGCCGTGCAGGGCAAGCGCCAGTCCGCTCATCTTCACTACGCCCCAGGCGAGTGCAACCAGAGTCGCCGCCGCGGGCAAATAATTAATCACTCGTGCGATGGGTCGCCGCCCGCGAGTCTCTGGCTCACGCGCTGCTTTGATCGCGACGCGCGAGGCAATTCGCTCCTTCACTGGATCGACGATTCGCCGTCCGATGTACGGCAAAATTCGTGAACTTCGCAACAGCTCCAGAATGGGAGAACGCACGACCTGCGAAGTCTCGATCTGCTCGAACTTGAATTTTTCGGCCCATGCGATCACAGGCCGCCAAACCAGCTGATCCAATACAACGATTACGCCGACCATCGCTACGAGGCCCCATATGATCGCGCCGGTATCTGCAGCGTTTGCGGCGGTCTGCAAGTACGATCCAAGGCCCGGAAGCCGAAAGTCTTGTTTTCCCAAAGTGAACATCTCGCATGCGATTAGGTAGAACCATGCCGCCGCGACGGAGATCATCGAATTCCACACCAATCCGATCGCCGCAAACGGAAGCTCCATCTGCATCAACTTTTGCCAACGGTGCCAGCGATAGACTTCCGCAACCTCATGCATCTCTCTGGGAATTGATTTCAGCGAAGAGTAAAAACTGAAAGCGATATTCCAGGCTTGCCCTGTAAAAATCAGCAACAGCGAGCCGAGCTCGATTCCGAGTTGGCGTCTCGGGAACAAGGCCACCATCGCAAGCATCACGCCGGGCAAGAAGCTCAACACCGGAATCGATTGCAGAGTGTCGAGCAGCGGGATCATCAGCTTCTCGGCCCGTTTGTTGTAAGCAGCGATATATCCGTATGCGATGCTAAAAAGCAGTGCGATTACGTACGAGATTGCGATGCGGATCACGGAAAACATCGCATACATGGGAAGGGCCGACGGACGCAGGCTGATTTCCGCCTGGGCGGTGAATGGCGTAAACCAGTAGCGCGCTACCACGAGGAACGCGTAGAACACAGAAAAAGCAGCCAGAAATATCGGCAGGTCCGTCACTACCGACGATACGGCGGGCGGGAAAATGCCCCAGGCAAGTGGTCTCGATGATCGCTCCCGCGGCGAGCCTTTCATTCTCTGGCCGCAGCATTTTGCGTTTCGAAGTCGCTGGCCTTATGCAAACTCACCTTGTCGGTTGCCGGCTCGTAGCTGAAGATTTCAGCGTAACGGCCCCAGTTAAGCGCGGTCTCTAGCTGCTTCAGCACTTCACTTTCGGTGAAGTGCTCGTCAAGGATGTCATGAAAAAATTCGAGCGGCATCACGTGGTCCGATTTACTGTCGAGCGCCGATTTCATCTTGCGTATCAGCTCGACGCGTGCGAGTACTGCATCGCGAAATAGCGATTTGCGGGTCGCGATATCCGCTTCGGCAAACGCCCTGCCTTCCGCTGTAATCTTTACGTCGCCTTCGCGCGCGGTTGCAAAACCAAGCAGCACCGCACCTTCAATAATCGGAAGCAGGTCGTCGGTTTCGAGCAACAGCTCCTCCGCGACATGGTACATGTCTTCTTCGCCGCGATGATCCATCAACAATTCCAGAAGCCCCGCGATGCTGCCTGGCCGCGTGTGCGGCAGCATCTGCCATTTCGGCTTGCCTTCCGCGGTGGTTGGAATTGGTGGAGCAAGTTCCAGGCTTGGCTGGGTCATTACCTTATAGATGTAGTCCACGTAGACCAGAAATGCGGCCGATTTTCTGTCCCGCGGCTGCGCGAGCGGAATCCGAAAATCCGCGCGGACAGTCGCAGGATTGCTGCCCAAGACAACAACTCGATCGGCCAGCAACACGGCTTCTTCAATGTTATGCGTCACCAAAAAGATGCTTCGCGTCGAGATTTTCTTCTCCGACCAGAGCTCCAGTAGTTCGCGCCGCAGGTTCTCCGCCGTCAGCACGTCCAATGCGGAGAACGGCTCATCCATGAACAGGACTTCCGGCTCGACGGCAAGTGCACGCGCAAAACCCACACGCTGTTTCATACCGCCCGACAATTCCTTCGGATACGCCGATTCAAACCCTTTCAAACCAACCGTCACCAGCACTTTGAGCGCCCTGCGATACCGTTCCCTGCGGGGAACGCCGCGGGCAAGAAGCGGGGCTTCCACATTGTCGAGCACGGTGAGCCACGGAAACAGAGCGAAATTTTGAAATACGATCGCCACGTTAGGATGCGAACCCTGCAACGGTTCTCCGTGCCACAGAACCTCACCCTTCGTCGGCGGGAGAAGTCCGGCGAGCATTCGCAACAGAGTGGATTTGCCGGAGCCGGACGGGCCAAGCACGGCCAGGATCGTGTTTGGTTCGACGGACAGATCCATCGGTGCAATCACTTGAATTTCCCTACCTTCTGGTTGTTGATACGATTTCTCGATCTGCCGTGCAACGATGATGGGCTGTGCTTCCGTCGCAACGGGGGCCGGGATTGGCGCCTCGGCGGGCGCAGCCTCCACCCCGGCTTCGGGCAATGCTGATTGCGAGCGCGCTCGCTCCAAGGTGTCCGTCAGGTTTTGCCAGGTCTCCTCGGGAAGCGCATCCAGGAAAAGATCGCGATCGGCAGGATGCATAGACTCCACGGTCGCCGCCATCTCCGGAACCTTCAGTGCCTGTAGCAGCACATACGCATGGAAGTAGGGAAAGCAGGAAATTAAGCGCGCGGCGAGTTTCGTGGGCAGCTGGCGAAAGAGAATCCGTTGTTGCTCAAAGGGCAAAGCGAAGATCGCCGCAGCCGCGTCAACCGGGCTAAGCCTCTCAAATAGCCCGATCGCCTCATCCAATCGGCCCTGTGCGACCAGTTCTCGAAGTTGCCGCGGGTACTCGCTCATATCGGAATCAGCCTACTACAGATTTCGCGCTGGTTTGCGCGGACCGATGGAACTGCGACGTCGGCGAATAGGATTAGACGGCATGCAACGCTCGTAAAGATGACGGGGTGGCACGCGGAGTAAACCTCGTGGGAGAAGACGTGCGGGGCCGCCTGTGCCTTCGGATTTCCGCACGGCAGCTTCGCTCGAAGATCAAGCGAAGCTGGTGGAGCCGATGGGATTCGAACCCACGACCTCCTCGATGCCATCGAGGCGCGCTCCCAACTGCGCCACGGCCCCACCGGGCGAAAAACAAGTAAATCCCTTATAGCACCTGATCCATTGAGCGGTCAAACGGCGGGCAGTCGATTCAGAGCAAGGTATTCAAGCATAAGTAAATAGGGCGGTTACCGAGAATGCCAGTCCGGCGGGCTGGTACGGAGGGTTTATATTGCGCGCACATTTTTCTGCTATGCTAGGAAACATCCTGCCGAGGGCGGTGTCTATTAACGTAGGACCAGACACCCCAGGAGCGAGTTGCGAGCGATGTCTGAGCTGGCACAAGGTCTGCCGTGGGGACGCGACGAAGCCGAACTGGTGACGGAGCTGCAGGCTGGTTCCGATGAGGCCTTCGACTATCTGGTGACGTACTACCACGCGAGCGTCCATAACTTGGTTTACGGAATTCTGGGAGATGCCGCCGATGCGGCGGATGTGACGCAGGAAGTTTTTCTTCGCGTCTTTCGCGGAATTCGAGGATTTCGGCGCAGCAGTTCGTTGAAGACGTGGCTGTACCGGGTTTCGGTGCGGCAGGCCTTGAACCATCGCCGCTGGTGCTGGCGGCATCACCGGCAGCAGTTTTCGATCGAGGCGGAAATCGAGGATGGGAAGGCCGGGATTGAGCTGGAAGGCGCGGAGGCAACTCCTTTTGACCAGTGCGCCGCACACGAAGTGCAAGCAACCGTGCGGCGGGCGCTGGCGGCGGTGCCGGCTCTGTTTCGCAGCGCGGTGATTTTGCGAGATCTGGAAGGCATGTCGTACGAAGAGATTGCGGAGATCCTGGAGGTTTCGGTAGGAACCGTGAAATCGCGCATTCTGCGCGGCCGCCGGATGTTAAAGGAAATTCTGGATCCGTTGATGCGACCTGCGATGCCTGAGATCAAGAAGACGCGTGATCAGCAGCACGAGGCTCTCCACCGGCTGGACATGGGATTGGCGCCGCGCGAGGAAGCGGCGAGCCTGGCGCACGGAATCACGGCGGGAGTTGCCGGGATTCGAGGAGTGAAGCAATGAACTGCCGCCAAGCACGGAAACAACTTCCCGGCTATTTCGACGGTGCGAGCGACGCACGAAGTCATGCGCATCTGCGTCAACATCTGGATTCCTGCGAGGCTTGCTGGCACGAGCTGGAGCGCTACCGATTAATGGCGATGCACTTGGCATATCTTGAGCCAGTAGCAGCACCTGCGGACCTGGCATTGCGGATTCGAATGGAATCTTCGCGGGGACGTTCCCGATGGGAGGGCGCACGCCGGATGTGGTCGCGCGCCGTATTGATTTCGCACAATATTTTGCAGCCACTTGCGGTTCCGGCAACGGGCGGATTGCTCACGGCGCTGGGCGTTTTCGTGCTGGTGGTGCAGAGCCTGCTGGTCGGCGTTCCGCTGGGGCACCCGGTGCCGAACGATCAGCCGCTGAATCTGGTGCAGCCAGCCGAACTCGAAAGCCTGGCTCCGTTCCCGGTGCCGAACATCGTGGACGCCGAGGGCCGGCCGAGCTATGGAGGCTTGCTGCTCGAGGCTACCCTGAATGCACGGGGACAAGTGCTGTACTACAAAATCGTGTCGGGACCAGATACCACTGCGTTGCAACACCAGATCGACCAGGTCCTGCTGTTCTCTCGCTTCCGCCCGGAATTGAGCTTCGGCCGCCCAGTGGATGGCGGGCGCGTATTGCTGAGTTTCAGCGAGGTCCGCGTCCGCGGCTGAGCTGAAAGCGCACCGCTTCTGGCGTATTCCCAATCGTTCCCCCCAATTCTTGACTCCATCCGTTCGCCTCGATAGAGTTTCCTGTGTACCGGGAGGTTCGCCGGCACCGGTATAAGGGTGGGACCCGTCGCCGGCTAATCCATGGCCCCAGAAGCTCCGGGGTTGAGGCATCCGTTGGCCCGAAAGTCAGTTTACCGATATTTGGCGATCGCGTTTCTGGCGGTGTGCGTTGGGACGGCGTTGGGAAGAACCCCCGCGCAAGAAGGCCTGGTGCCCGCACAATCGCCGATCAGCGTCGAGGCAAGCCCGCAGATATTTGCCACCATGTGTGCGCTGGACGCGGCAGGGTTTGACGTCGACGAGAGCACGCTTGGGCAAATGCCGGCGAGGCTTGCTCTTCGCGCGGACTTGTTGAATCTGCACGGGCCCGCGACCGAGGCGCTTCGCAAGTTCTATCGCGATCACGCCTTAGCCGATTCCGCCGAAGTACTCTCGCGATACATCACCTTTGCGTTGGTGGCCGGGCCGCCGCCCGATTTCGAGATCCAAGGCGAACGCGAGTCGCTTCCGCCCGATATGCTCACGATCGAAGGATTTCAAGAAATTCTGGCGAATTTTTACCGCGAAGCGCATTTGGATCTCCGGTGGGCCAAGATCGAGCCCGAATACGAGCCGGCGGTGGAAAGCTATCAAAGATCGCTGATTCAGATCGTGACGGTTTCCAACGGCTACCTTCGCGAGATCGTCAAGTCGTCCAATGGCCGGACGTTTACCGTCTACGTGGAACCGCTCGTCGGGGCACGAACGAATTTTAGAAATTACGGGGACCACTACTCGATCGTTGTGGGACCAGTTTCCGACGCTCCCATCGACGCAATCCAGCACGCATATCTTCACTTTATGCTAGACCCGATGGTGCTGCGCAATCAGCAGTTGGTGCAGAAGAAGGCGGCCTTGTTGAACATCGCGGCTCGCGCTCCGGAATTGCCCGTTGAATACCAGACCGACTTCATCTCGTTCACCGATGAATGCGTGATCAAAGCCGTCGAGTTGCGTCTACGGCATCTGTCGCCGGCTGCACTGGAAGCTGCTCTGAAGGATGACGACGCAGCCGGTTTTATCCTCGTGCGTCCGCTGGTTGCGCAGTTGCAGGTGTTTGAAAAGGCGGAGCCGGCCATGTCGTATTATTTCCCCGACCTGATTTCGGGGATCGATGTAGCGGCGGAGCAGAAGCGGCTGCAAAGTGTTACATTCGCGAAGGGGCCGGCACTGGCGGCAGACGAGCACGGCGCCGGAGCTGGGAGCGTGACCTCCGCGACGGACCGGCTACTGATCGAAGGGGATCGCGAGATCGCGCAACGAAATGCCACGGCGGCGGCGGCAACGTTTCAGAGAGTGCTCAGCGGCGATCCCAACAATTTGAGGGCGCTGTATGGTTTAGCAGTGTCCTCGGTTTTGTCCGGCGATGCCGACCAGGCGCGAGATCTTTTCGAGAAGGTCGTTTCGAACTCGGATGCGACGAAGAGTGGCTCGGGAGCATCGGCGCAGGCGCAAACGGCGGAAATCGTGTCATGGTCCCATGTGTACCTGGGTCGCATTCACGATCTCGAAGATGAGCGGGATCAGGCAGTGAACGAGTACCGCGCGGCGCTCGCGGTTGATGGAGCGCCGGAAGCTGCTCGAGTGGCGGCGCAGAACGGAGTTGATTCGGCGTACAAGCCGGCATCGCGCGGAGGCGAGGGTGGCCAACAGCAGCCATAATGAGGACGAAAATGCCGGAGCGTCGGTGTGCCTACTGCTCCGAGAAAGCCAAGGGACCGACTCGATGACATCGATTTATGCCTCGATGAAAGCTCTGGCGGTTGCCTTTGTGGCCGTCCTTCTGGTTGCGTTGGCTTCGCACGCGCAAATGCGGCAGCCCGCCACTCCAACCACAACGTCAACGGACATGCAGCAGACGGAATTGCATCAGCTCACCGACGTGCAGACCCAGGTTGATTCAAAACAGAAAGACGCGTACATGGCATTTTATAAGGTGAACTCAGAGGATCCGGACAAGAAGATCGAGCTGGGAAACAAATTTCTGCAGAAATATCCCAAGAGCCCACTTGCGGAAGCGGTGGACGTGGGGCTGACGAACGCCTATTACGCAAAGCAGGATTGGAAAGATTTCTATGCAAGCGCGGACAACGCACTAGCGCTTAAGCCGGACGAGGTTGACGTACTCACATTTGTCGGATGGGTGATTCCTCGCTTGTATGATCCGAACGACCCGAATGCGGCCGCGCTGCTAGACAAGGCGGAGAATTACGAGAAACACGCGCTCGCGGTAATGACCACAATGCCAAAGCCAGCCGGTGTTACCGACGCTCAGTTTACGGCGTCAAAGAGCGAGAAGGCGTTCCAAGCGCACAGCGGGCTCGGCCTGGTCTATTTTCGCAAGCAGGACTATGACAATTCGGCAAAGGAACTCCAGCTTGCCGTGCAAGGAAATGCAGCTCCGGATCAGGCAGATCTCTTTGTGCTGGGCGTCGATTTGCAGAATCTGAATCGTTACCCCGACGCTGCCGATGCTTTTACCCGCTGCAGTGAGCTAGTCGGCAGCTTGCAGGACCGGTGCAAGCAGAGCGCAGACCAAGCAAAGAAGCAGGCGTCCGTAACATCAAAATAGTGTAGAAGCCCAGCAAAAAACCACCGCGAGGATAAGGCCATGACCCCTATTTCCAGACGCATTCTGATTCACGTTCCACTGCTCGCACTGGCTGGCACGCTTGCGTTCGCCGTGCGATGCGAAGCGCAGGGCGGCTACAACAATGCAAATGCAGTGATGACCCAACAAGAGCAGGATCAAACGAACCAGCAGTTGAAGCAGCGGACGATTGAAGGACAATCCTCGAACCAGGGCTCCAGCGCGCAGGCGCCGAAGGTAGACCCCAAGGAAGCCGCTGCGTACAAGGCGTTTTTCGACACGAATCCGCAGGACGCCGACATGAGAATTCAGCTAGGCGAGGCCTTCGTTCAGATGTATCCGATGGGGCCGTACACCGAGTCCGTTTATGCTGGGCTGGTGCAGGCCTACTACATAAAGCAGGATTGGAAGAATTTCTACGCGAGTGCCGATAAGGCGCTGGCAATTAAGCCGGATGACGTGGACGTTCTGGTCACGGTCGGCTGGGTGATTCCGCATGTTTATAACCCGGACGATGCAGACGCCGCCAAACTGCTCGACAAGGCTCAAGCCGACGAAACCCTGGCGATACAAACGATACCCACTTTGCCCAAACCACCGAGCCTGACCGACGAGCAGTTCACCGCCGATAAGAACGACAAACTAGCAGAGGCTCACAGTGGCCTCGGCCTAGTTTATTTCCGGCGCAAAGACTACGATCATTCAACGCAAGAGCTAAAATTGGCTACCCAGGGAGCTTCGCATCCGGATCCAACGGATTTCTTCGCGCTGGGGGCCGCGCTGCAGAATACGGGCCACTACGCCGATGCGGCGGACGCGTTTGATCATTGCGCACAAATATCGAGCAGCTTGCAAGATCGGTGCAAGCAGAATGCGGACGCAGCGAAAAAGCTGGCCGCACAGACGAAATAACGACCGAGAGGCCGTCTGGCCATGACCGAGCAGGAACGCGAAGACCTAGAGGCGATTCTCGGTCATCGCTTCGAACACACGGAACGCCTGGAACGAGCGCTTACCCACCGGTCGCATCGGCAGAGCTCAACCGGCATCGACAACGAACGCCTCGAATTTTTGGGGGATCGCGTTCTCGGGCTGGTGGCGAGCCAGCAGTTGTTCGATTTATTCCCCAACTGGGATGCTGGAAAACTATCGAAGGGTTTGGCGCGGCTGGTGAGCGCCACTTCGATTTACGGCGTGGCGCAACGGCTGAAGCTCGGGCGACACCTGCGTCTAGGACGGGGTGAAGAAAAAACCGGCGGGCGCGAGAAAAGAAGGCTGCTCGCGGACGCCTACGAGGCGATTGTCGGCGCGATTTACCTTGATGCTGGACTTTCCGCAGCGGCGACTTTCCTGCACCGGACGCTGATCGATCCCGCTCTAACGGGCGAAGTGGATGGCCTCGAACGGCCCGACCATAAGTCCGCGCTCCAAGAATGGCTGCAACGGCGAGGGCTTGGGACGGCCGCATACCGGCTTCGACGGGAAATGGGACCGGAACACCAGAAGACATTTGAAGTCGAAGTCTGGCATGCCGGCCGCAAGCTCTCCGCGTCGGAGGGGCGCAGCAAGAAAGAAGCGGAGCAAGCCGCCGCGAGGATTGCTCTCGAAGCCCTGTGCCTGAGCAGCGAGACGCTCTAAACCAGCTGATGGGGGCTGACGTTACAGTTCAGATTTCCGCCGGCGATTCCGCACCCGGCTTGAGAGCGCCGGAAAGCCGCGTCCCCGAACGTCCTCTGGCCGCGATTTTCGAGTCTCTGCTCGTCACAATTCTTCTTGCGCTGTTTGGAACCACCTTCATCGTCCAGGCATTCAAAATTCCCTCCGAATCGATGGAGCCGACCCTGCTGGTTGGCGATCATCTGCTGGTAAACAAATTCGTATTCGGAGGCCGCGGATCGTGGTACGAAAAGCTGCTTCCGTACCGTGCGATCCGGCACGGCGACATCATCGTGTTCAAATTTCCGTTCGACGATCACCCTTATTACGTCAAACGCGTGATCGGGCTTCCGGGCGATCACATTCACATCTCCGGTAATCAGGTGTATATCAATCGGCACCTTCTCAACGAACCGTATCTGGTGCACGATCCATCGGCGGAAGATCCCTTCGACGGTGGATATCCACCGCTTCGCGCGGATTTTCGCGAATTAGCGTTACGCCCAGAATGGGCGGCCGAAATCGCGCGTTACATCCAGGGCGACGATCTGGTGGTACCGCCGGGCGAATATTTCGTCATGGGAGATAATCGCGATCATAGTTGGGACAGCCGCTACTGGGGATTTGTGGACCGGCGCGCCGTGATGGGTCGACCAATGTTAGTCTACTGGTCTGTGCGCGCCACGGCGGATGACTATGCCGATCGAAGCCTTTTCGGCTCACTGCGGGGAATCGGCGGGACGCTCGTGCATCTTCCCGCGCAGACGCGCTGGCATCGAATGTTGCACGAGGTTCGCTAAAGTCGGCATATATTCCGGCACTCCCTAGGGTTTCCCTCGAAAGGCGCAACGGCATTTTGAGGGCTTCTAATTCGCATGATTAAACTTCACGTGTCCGATCCCCCTATCGAGACCACGATAAGGGCGGAGCACGTCGAATCGGAACCGTCGCGCCATCGAGCCTGGGTGGCTTGGGCGAAGTTGATTGTGCTGGTGGTAGTCGGTCTGTGGCTGGCCGGCTTCGGAATTTCCCTTCTGATTCAGTACACGAATTTGCACCAGAAATTCACGGCGCGGCTCGAAGCGGCCTTCGGTAGGCCAGTCGAGGTCCGACGTTATGATTTTGGCTTCCTGGATGGCCCTGTTTTGCAGGCGCATTCGGTAACGGTCGCGGAAGATCCCAGGTTCGGGCATGAATATTTTCTTCGCGCCGAATCGATGGAGGTCCGGCTCCGCTGGCGGAGCCTGCTTCGAGGTCACATTGAACTGGGAACGTTATCTCTCGAGCACCCGAGTCTCAACATTGTGCGCAGCGCGGGCGGCGACTGGAATTTGGCCGAATGGCTTCCAAAGCCCGCCGAACCAGTGCATGGCGCGGCAACCCGCGCGTCACAGCCGGGGGCGCCTGGAGCCCTGCGGTTTCAGAAGATTGAAGTCGCTGGCGGCCGAATCGATTTCAAGCGCGGCGATGACAAGCTTCCCGTGGCCTTTGTGGACGTGAATGGCACGGTTGAAACCGATGGTCCCGGGCGCTGGAAGCTTGACTTGGCTTCGACACCGTGGCGGGCAGCCACCATCGTGCAACAGAGCGGAACGATTCAAATTTCTGGCGATGTGGGCGGCACTTCCTCCCGGCTTCGCCCGGCGGCGCTCGATCTTTCGTGGCGAGACGCCTACATTTCTGATCTCCTGCGACTGACGCTAGGCGACGACTTCGGCCTTCGGGGTACGCTCGCGATATCGCTTCATGCCAACACGGAATCGGGCGACTCTCCGGGTCGCTGGGCGCTGCATGGCCGAGCCGAACTGGGCCAGGTCCATCGATGGGATCTCGCGGCTCGTTCTGACAATCCGTCGTTCAATGTGATCGTGGACCGCATGGTGCTCGACCCCCAGGCGCCGGCCCTGGCTATCGAGGACGCGTCGATCGAGGCGGCGCATTCGTCGGCTCGTGCCACGGGTCTATTTTCGTGGGCAGATGGCAATTCAAGTTTGGGGCAGGCCGCGCGAACTCCGGCGCGCCTCCTCGAATTTGGCCCCTCGCGAATTGATCTTCGTGACGTGGTTGCTGCAATCAGAGCTTTTCATCCTGGGCTGGCGGCAGGAGTCTCGCTTCGTGGGGGCGTGGATGCGCAGGCCAGGTTCGCTGGCTGGCCACTGCAGTTGGTTAACGCTACAGCAAGCAGCGGCGGCGCGGATCTGACTAGCGCTGGTTCCCGCGAACTTACGCACGTCGGCCCCATTCAACTCCGTTACGACCGAGGTCAGGTTTCGTTGCTTCCGGTATCGATTTCCTGGAGCAGCCCAGGCACGCCATCGGCCGGTTTGTTCCGCGTCGAAGCATCGGCAAAGGTGGCGCGTCGATCGCTTGCATGGCACGTTGCTGGCGGCGCAAGGCAGACCCATGATTTGATCGCGGCCGCGGAGGCACTCGGTCTGAAGCTTTCGCCCGGCTGGGATTTGCGAGGGCCTATGTCTTGCGATCTTCGGTGGCAAGGGGCAGCAGAGTTCGCAGGCAGACTGCCAATCGGATGGATCGAATTGGGCGAAACAGGAACGCGCGACATGGGAGCGTCGTTGAGCGCACCGTTCCTCAATCAGCCTGTGGCCCAGATCAGGGCGCGCGCAGAGCTGCAGCCCAACGCCACGCGCATCTCGCTTGCATCCGCGCAAGCCTTCGGCGCCCACTGGACTGCAACTTTCGACCGCAGAACCGCGGATTTGGGATGGCAGTTTACGCTGGCGGGCGATCGTCTGACTGCCGAGGATCTTGATCGCTGGCTGAATCCGCGCTGGCGGGAAGGATTGCTGGACCGCATGCTTCCATTCCTGAAGCCCAAGCCTTCGGAAAATACGGTGCCCGAGAATTTTAGAGCGAGTGGCAGCGTGGCACTCGATCAGTTCACTCTGGAGCCTTTGACGATGCGCCGCTTGCAGGGGAACTTGAAAATCGAGGGACGCCAGTTGGAATTGTCGGGCGCGACCGGCCAGCTTTACGGCGGTGTGCTCAGCGGATCTCTCCGCTCCGATTTGGCTGCCGTGCCTGTCTATCAGGCGGCGCTCGGCTTTTCGCACGTGGATCTCTCCGCG
>JASHRI010000315.1 GCA_030037435.1 Candidatus Acidiferrales bacterium
CCATCGGCATTTTGACTCAGCAGGCGCATTTCATCGAGCGAATGCGGATGATCGACCCGGGGCATTTGGAAGATCAGATGACCATCATCGACCCGGCGAATCTCACAGGGCCGTGGCACATGAAACGTATCTACGAACGCGTGAAGAACATCCACCGCATGGTCTACGAGGATTGCGAGGGCGAGGAGCGCAATCCCATCGTGGACGGCCGCTTTACCCTCACCCCCGACCCCGATTCACCGACGAAGGCGCCGAAGAAGGCTCCGTCCAGCCAGTCCTCTCCTCAATAGCTCAGACACCCGCGAACCGAAGCGGATCAATCCTTGTCGCTCCAGGTGTTCCGTTCTGCCTCGGCCGGATCGCTGCGCCACAGCGTGGCCCCTTGATCGGACAAATCGCCGCGTTGGCTGCCGCCCGCATTCGTGCCTCCGGCGCTATTTCGGCCAGGATTTTCCTGGGTATCCAACAGCGGCTGCCGAATCGAATGATCGATCGGCTGGACAAGCATTTCGCATGAAGGGCAGTAAAGCTTTTCGCCGGGCTTTGGCGGTTGTGTTTCGGGGTCAGTTCTAGTTGGTGAAAACAGAACCCGTGTTCCGCACACGGGGCAATAATAGTTTGGCTCGCTCATTTTCGGTTTCTCGTCCGCTTACGTAGGCTGGGCATTTCAATGCCAGAATCGGACAAACTCTGTTGGAGCGCCATAAAGTGAAAGGCCGATAGTCGATGCTGGAGATGGCGGGAACCCTTCGGCGTGGAATGAGTCTTCCTATGCTACTCGAATATTGGAATGCCGGCCTACGAACATTCGAATCCAGCGTTTCCAGACGATTCGTAGGGCCGCGGCGATGGGGATGGAAAGGTATATGCCGATCACGCCCGCGATTTCTCCGCCTACCAGTACTGCAAATATCACAGCCAGGGGATGAAGTTTCAGGCGGTTGCCCATAATGCGTGGCCCGGTCAAGTAATCCTGAACCATGCGCCAAATCCCCCAAAGAATGGCCACGATCAGAATGTGGTGGTAATTCGTCAGGAACGCGACTCCAAAAATCAAAATGAAGCCAACCAGCGGACCGACCATCGGAATGAATTCGATCACTCCGGCCACCGAGCCGACCGCCAAGGCATAGGGCAGCCGCATAACCGATAACATCGCCATGTAGAATGCCGCTGACAGCAGGGCGAGTATGATCTGCGATCGGATGTAATGCGCCAACATTTCGTTCAAATCGCCCGTGATTCCAGTCAAAAACCCTTTCTGTTCCCGCAGCACAACCATTCCTAGAATCGCTTCGGCAAATCTCCGGCCGTCTTTCAAGAAGAAGATGGCAAGTATCGGCACAAGCACAAGCCACACCGTGTCCCGTGCCGCCGAAGCCAGCCGAACCTCCATCGAATTCATCCAAGACAAAATTGCGCCGCCGTGCTGGGCTATGTACTGTTGCAGCCAGATCTGGGTGTGAAAGCTCCATCCCCGCCTCGCTCCAATCTGGAGCGCTATTTGTCCCGATGTAAGGTTTTCGAGCATCTGTGGCAGCGCCCCGGCCAGCTTTCGGCCTTCGTCAACCACCCGCGGTCCTGCCAATGTCGCCGCGACCGCAACGGCTGCGCACATAATGAGATACACCTCCACGATCGCGAGTCCTCGGGAACCTCTCGACACTCGGTTCCAAGCCTGAAAGCGCGATACCAGCGGCTCCAAAATGTAGGCAAACAATATCGCCAGTAGGAAAAGCAGCAGAATGCGGCTGGCAGCGTAGATGAAGGCCAAGACTGCCGCAAACAGCAGGATCGTGAAAAGAACGCGAGCCGTGCGTCTGTCGAATAGCCCCATTAGGAACCCGCCCTGCGACACCCCTTATCCTCAATGATATAACCCGCCAGCCGTTCGATCTGCTTCACCTCAAACACTCGCTGCCCGGCATCCGAACATCGGCGCGGCTATTGGATTATCTTGTGTTGTGGAGGCTGAGGCGCAATCGGAGTTTGACTTGACCGGCCTCGGCTCATTCTAGGCCCGCAGGGGAATCATCGATCGCAGCCGGGCGTCTCTCAGGTAAAGAGCCAGCCACACTAACACGCCAAAGATGATTGGGAAGCTAAGATTGAAAACGGCGGTCTTGGCAAACACATTCGCACAAACGGCGCCGCCTAGATAGCCGGTCAGGAGAATTGCGCCGAGAATCGAAGTGCGCGGGATCACGTAGAGAATCAGAGAAACGAGCAGCGCGACTCCAATCGCCACAATCCGATTCTCTGGAAAACCGATTCGAACCGTTGCCTCAACTACCTGTCGCATCTTGATAATCTTCGTGATGCTGTCAAAAAGCATGAACAGCACGATCAAGATACCGATAATTCGACCGGTCCAAACAGCCGCCTTTGAAACGGGAACAACTTGACGAGTCGTTTCCATAAGCGCGTCCTCCGTTCGGGTTTCTTGAAAATACGTCCGTTCGTGCCCCAGATCGTCGCGAGATTTGGTCCCTAGGCAATGGCCTGTGGGATGGCTTTTTTCCACTTGCCCTGGGATTTGAGGATGAGCTCGACGACTTCACGCACGGCGCCTTCGCCTCCGCGAAGCGTAGTGATGTAGTGCGCGGCACGCTTCACTTCTGGAACGGCGTCAGCAACCGCCACGGCGAGGCCGGCGCGTTCGAACAGCGGCAGATCAGGAAGATCGTCGCCGACGTACGCGACTTCCTCGTCGGTGACGCCCGCGCGCGTGAGGATCGCCTTATAGGATTCGAGCTTCTTTGGCTGGCCCTGCGACACAAATTCCATGCCGGCCTCGCGCGCGCGCCGTGCGGTGGCCGGCGAATCGCGGCCGGTGATCAGCCCGGTTCGAATGCCCATAATTCCGGCGAGCTTGATGCCCGCACCGTCGTGGGCATTGAAGATTTTCATTTCAGCGACGCTGCTGTCAGGAAACGTCTGCAGGCAAACGTACCCAGGAGTCATCGTGCCGTCCACATCCATCAGCAGGACGCGGATTTTTTTGGCGCGACGCATGGCCGCGGCCGGAAATTTGACTTCGCGAATAGTCATGGGATTTCTCGTCGTTAAAACAGCTGCAGATTCCAGAGGTCGTGGACGTGCACGACTCCTTCCAGGCGTCCGGCGGCGTCAACGACCAGCACAGACGTGATCTTCTTCTCCTCCATCAGGCGCAGCGCGGAAGCGGCCAGCTCCGTGCGCGGAAGCGTAACGGGATTTTTCGTCATACAATCCGCGGCGCGAAGACCGAGCACGTTCTCCTTGCGCTTTTGCATCACACGGCGCAGGTCGCCGTCGGTGATGATGCCGAGCAAGCGGCCGTTCGCTTCCGTAACGGCCGCCAGACCCAGGCCCTTGCGGCTCATCTCGTAAATTACGTCCGGCATTTTCGCCGTCGGCAGCACGCGCGGAGTGTCCTCACCGGCATGCATCAACGATTCCACTCGGCGCAATTTCTTTCCCAGCCTTCCGCCAGGATGCAGTGCCGCGAAATCATCGGGCTGAAAATTGTGACGCTCAGAGAGAACGACTGCCAGCGCGTCGCCCATTGCCAGCGCGGCGGCGGTGGAAGCAGTGGGAGCGAGGTTCAACGAACAGGCTTCTTCCTTCACGCCGATGTCGAGCACCACGTCGCTCGCCTGGCCCAGCGTGGAATTTGCGCGCGCCGTCAGCGCGATGAGCGGAACGCCCAGCCGCTTCGCAGCCTCGACAAGTTCAATGAGTTCGTCGGTTTCGCCGCTCGCGGATACAGCCACAAGCACGTCCCCGGCCGCAAGCATACCTAGGTCGCCATGAAGCGCTTCGCCCGCATGCAAAAAGAGCGACGGAGTGCCGGTGCTCGAAAACGTGGCAGCCACTTTGCGGCCGATGATGCCCGATTTGCCCAAACCAGTGACCACCACTCGGCCCTTGCATTCAAAGAGAAGGCCGATCGCCTTTTCGAAGCTGCCGTCCAGCCGGTCGATCAGGCCGGCGATGGCTTCCGCTTCGATGCGCAGTACGCGGCGGGCGGCATCGAGCACCGGCTGTTTTCGCGGGACCGCCTTAATTGACGCGCGGGCTTTCATCGGTTTACCCTCGCGCGCGGACCCTTGCGCCGCTCAACTCCCGCTGGCAGAGATCTTTTTCGCTCCGCGGCTGCATGTTTATCGAATTCGCGGACCATAGCAGCGAGGCGCTGAATATTCTGCAACAGCGGACGAAGGCGGCCGAGCGCCAGGGCGTTTGCACCGTCGGAGAGTGCTTTTGCAGGATTGTCGTGAACTTCCAAAAATATCCCATCCACTCCGGCGGCCGCACCCGCTCTCGCCAGCGGCTCGATGAATTCCGGTTGGCCCCCGCTCGCGTTCCCTGCCCCGCCGGGCAACTGGACGGAGTGTGTTACATCGAAAACGACCGGATAGCCGAGCTTGCGCATGATAGGAAACGTGCGCATGTCTACAACGAGATTCTGGTAGCCGAAGGATGTGCCGCGCTCGGTGAGAATGATCTTTTCATTGCCCGTGCTGACCACCTTTTCGACGGCATGAGTAACGTCCCACGGAGACAAGAATTGCCCTTTCTTGATGTTCACGACGCGGCCCGAACGCCCGGCGGCGAGGAGAAGATCCGTCTGCCGCGAGAGAAACGCGGGAATCTGGAGGACGTCGCAGACTTCGGCAGCTCGAGCGACATGGGCGACTTCGTGAACGTCCGTCAGGATCGGCAAACCCGTGCGCTGCTTGATCCGCGAAAGGACGCGGAGTCCGGCATCGAGCCCTGGGCCTCGATAGGAAGAGAGCGAAGAACGATTGGCTTTGTCGTAGGAAGCCTTGTAGATCAACGGGACGCCAAGTGCCGAAGCGATAGCCGCCAAGCGCTCGGCCATCGCGGTAGCGTGTGCCTCGCTCTCGATCACGCAAGGGCCGGCAATAAGGAATAGCGGCGCCTCACCGCCCAGTTTGATCCTGCCAACCGTGAAGCTGCGTGAACTTTCCATACGGGAGAGCTGCGCCTCGCCGCTGCCGCGAAGATGCACCACGCGGTCGGAATCCATGCTTTGACGCAACAGCGTATGCGGCTTTTCGACGGTTTTCAACTTGGTTTTCGATGGAGAGGTGCTCGAAGAAAACCGCTCGAAATCCAAGCCGAAGGCAGGACAATTGGAGCCGCACAAGCTGCTAGATCAGAAACGGAGCGATATGGAACTGCCACAGGAAGTGCGAGAGACCGTGGATGTGACCGCCATCACACAGCTGATTCTGCGCGAACGCGAGAGCCGCGACCTGGGACGATGGGAGCGGATGCGTGGATGTTTCTGGCCCGAATCGTTGGTACGCTTAAGCTGGTTTCGAGGAAGCGGCCCCGATTTTGTGGAAGGCTCAATCGACATGGCGCAGCGGGGAGTACTGGCGAAACACCGGCTGGCTCCGATCTTGGTGACGCTTCGTGGCGCACGGGCGATTGCCAGCCTGGCGGCCATCATTGACCTGCCAGTGAGTTGAAGGGGGTGGAGCTGACGCTGTCGGCGCACGCTCGGTTTCTGTACCGCGTGGAACGGCGAGGCCCCGAGTGGCGGATCATGGGATTTGACGCGATCTACATGCGCGACCAACTGACGCCGGCGATTCCGGGGCAATCGATTTCAATCAACCCGGAGGAGCTAGAGGGATTTCGGTCGACGTATCGAATGCTGTCGTACTACCTGAAAAGCCAAAACTACGAAATGGACTCGAATCTCGCGGGCGAGGACCGGCCGGATTTGGTGGAGGCGATGAATCGTGAATTGTGTGATTGGGCGGGAATCGAACCCTGAACCGACGCGATATCAGCCCATCAGGATTAGGAGCACCGCCTATTCGGTATATCTCGGTATGGTCCGGCAGGTGCAATTGCAATTATAAGTTCTTCCTGAAGTCTTTCGTAGACGGCTTGGGGCGGTCATCGCGAGTCCTCAGGGCTGGGGACGGCCCGCGTAGGCCGCCGCAGGCTGTTCAATTAAATCCCAGTTAATCAATCGATTACCGAAAACCATAGTTTTCCGGGAAACTTTCCGACCCCATACGGCATCGGATGTTTGTGGGCTATGACTATGACGAATCGAAAACGCAAGGGTTCTGGACGATTGGTGCCGACACGGCCGACGGGGGTCGAGTACCGTGTGAAGTACGGGATCGATACGCCGCCAGAGGGTCCGCAGCACGGGCGCGGCATGCGCCCGCTGAAATGGACGCGATGCTCCGTGCGGCCGTCCAACAGTAATCGGATCCCAACGGGAACCTATTTCCTGCATGCGGATGAGGGCGGTGTCTTCCAGCTGAAATTCAGCGGGAGCGTGTGGGAGTATCTCGCCGCGGCGTGAGCCCGGCATCCCCATTACAGTTTCGCCGCGGGCGGGTCGCCTGCTCGCGGTCAAATGTTTTTAAGAGCCTCACGGATCGAAAGAGCGCTCAGGCGACCCCGGTTGCGGCGTACGTAACGACGAACTTCGGCCGCATCCGTCCACGCATACTGACGAAGCGCCCATCCGATTCCCTTCCGCAGAAAAAATTCCTTCGACTCGAGCGATGGTTCCATGCAGGCGTAAAGCAAATCGAGATCTGTATCTCGCTTGAATCGCAACTGGCACAAGATCGACGTTCTTCGCTTCCAGATGTTTTCTGATTTACTCCACGCGAGCATTTTCTTGCGCATGGGTGCGGGATATTTCTTCAGGATCGGGCCGATGCGCCGCGAAGCCACTTCGTCGACGTAGTCCCACCAGGCGCCCGTCACAACAATTTCTTCATACATAGGCAGCAACCCCGGATTCTGAAACGCAGCGGCGCGCTTGTCGCCTGTCAGTTCGATCGCCACATAGCGCTCTTCGCGGTATCGCGCACCTCGCCACAACTCCAGGACGGAACTGCGCCAGACGGCGGGCGTGGCGAATTCCGTGTCGCGAAAGAGACTGCGGCAGCGAACGCGCAGCAGAGGAGCCTGTACGCCGCGATAAGGCATCGCCGATTTCATGTACGCCTGCATGAGCGGAGCTTTCGCAGGATCGGCAATGCTACGCAACTCGCGGCGGACGCGCGCTAAGAGCTGCGACTCTGAGCGACGCTTCGGGCTGATGGGCGCCTGAATCGACATTCGCGTAGAATTTTTCGCCGCCTATGAATCAATCCAAAGCCCCGAAAAGCCGGGGACCTACTTGGCTTAGGCTCTTTTGTTTTTCTTTGCTTCGATCACGGCCTGCGCGGCGGCGAGGCGCGAGATCGGGACACGAAAGGGCGAAGCGCTAACGTAGTTCATTCCGACGCGATGGCAGAATTTCACGCTTTCCGCATCACCTCCATGCTCTCCGCAGATGCCGACCTTGAGCTTCGGCCGCGTCTTTCGCCCGCGCTGGATAGCCCACTCGATCAACATTCCGACGCCGGCGGTGTCCAGAGACTGGAACGGGTCTTCGTTGAAGATCCCCGCCTTATGCTCATCGACGTACTCGGGCAGGAAGCGGCCAGCATCGTCGCGCGAAAGACCCATGGTGGTTTGCGTGAGGTCGTTGGTGCCAAAAGAGAAGAACTCGGCGACCTCGGCTATTTCTCCCGCCAGCAGAGCGGCGCGCGGTAGCTCGATCATCGTGCCGACGAGATATTCAAGCTTCACGTTAGCCTGAGTAATGATCGCATCCGCCACACGGCGCGTGGCGGTTTCAAGGATCTTCAGCTCTTTTTTGTCGAGAGTCAGCGGATGCATGATTTCAGGTAAAACCTTAATGCCCCGCTTCTGGCAATCGATCGCAGCTTCAATGATTGCTCGAACCTGCATCTCAAGAATCTCCGGATATGTAATCGACAGTCGGCAGCCGCGATGGCCTAGCATGGGATTCGCTTCATGTAATTGTTCAACCCGGCGGGCCACGGCCTCGGGCGAAATGCCCATTTTCCTCGCAAGTTCGCGCTGCTTTTCCGGATCGTGCGGGACGAATTCATGCAGCGGCGGATCGATCAGCCGGACGGTGACTGGAAGTCCATCCATCGCCTCAAAGATGCCGATGAAATCACGCCGCTGGAATGGAAGCAGTTTGTCGAGCGCGCGGCGGCGGGCTTCAGAGGTTTCGGCAAGGATCATTTCCTGAATAGCTTCCTGGCGCTCGGCACTCTTCTCGGGATGCTCGAAATCTTTAAAAAACATATGTTCGGTGCGGCACAGGCCAATGCCCTCCGCGCCCATTTCGCGTGCGGCGCGAGCGTCGCGTGGCGTATCCGCATTGGTGCGGACGCCGAGTTTGCGCTTATCGTCGGCCCATTTCAGAAGCGTCTCATAGTCCTTCGGCGGCTCCGGGCGCACCAGCCCGATCTCGCCGGTGTAAACGGAGCCATCGCCGCCATCGAGAGTGATCCATTCTCCTTCGCGCACCACGCGGCCATCGACGCTCATTCTCTTCGCAGCCGCTTCGATGTTGAGCTTTTCCGCGCCCACGATGCAGCATTTGCCCCAACCACGCGCGACCACGGCGGCGTGGCTGGTCTTCCCTCCCGTAGCAGTGAGAATCCCTTGAGCGACGTGCATGCCACCGACGTCTTCCGGGCTGGTCTCGCGGCGCACCAGGATCACTCGCTCTCCGCGCGCCGCCCACTCCTCGGCGTCCTCCGCAGTGAAAACGGCTTTGCCGACAGCAGCGCCGGGGACGGCATTGATGCCCTCGGCGATCTTGCGGCTTGCGAGTTCGGGCCGGGAAATCTTGGAGTCGAGCACAGGGTAGAAAAGTCGCTCGATATCCTGCGGCGTGATCCTTTCAAGTGCTTCTTCAACTTTAATCAGCTTCTCTTTCACCATATCAACGGCGATGCGGAAGGCGGCAGCAGGCGAGCGCTTTCCGGTGCGTGTCTGGAGCATGTAGAGCTTGCCGTTCTCGACGGTAAATTCCATATCCTGCATGTCGCGATAGTGCTTCTCCAGTTTTTCGCGCACGCTCTCGAGTTGCTTGTAGACCTTGGGCATCACTTTGGATAGTTCGCGAAGATGCATTGGCGTGCGAATTCCCGCGACCACGTCTTCGCCCTGGGCGTTCAATAGGAAGTCGCCAAAGAAATCCTTCGCGCCCGTCGAGGGATCGCGTGTGAAACAAACACCAGTGCCCGACTCCTCGCCCGTGTTGCCGAAGACCATTTGGACGACGTTGACGGCCGTGCCCAGCAGCCCCGTGATCTTTTCCACGCGCCGATAAGTGACAGCTTTCTCTCCCATCCAGGACTCGAAGACAGCGCCAATCGCGCCCCAGAGCTGTTCCACGGGATCTTCGGGGAAATCCTTGCCGGTTTTGCTGCGGAAATAGTCCTTATATTCACCCACCAGACGGCGCCAGCCGTCGGCGGCAACCTGCGTATCGTCCTTCACGCCGAGTGAATTTTTCAGATTGCGCAGGCGCTCTTCGAGATCTTCCTTTGGCAAGCCGATTACGACGCTCGAATACATCTGTACGAATCTGCGGTAGGCATCGTAGGCGAAGCGCTCGTTGCTGGTGGCTTTCGCGAGCCCTTTCACGGAAGCGTCATTGAGCCCCAGGTTGAGGATCGTCTCCATCATTCCTGGCATCGACCGAGCCGAGCCGGAGCGAACGCTGACGAGAAGCGGATCCTTAGCGTCACCGAGTTTTTTCTTGGTCAGCTTTTCGAGGTGCTCCAAGTGCTTTGCGACTTCTTCGCGGAGCTTGCGCGGATACTTCCGGTCGTGCTTGAAGTAATGGTCGCAAGCCTCGGTGGTGATCGTGAAGCCAGCTGGAACCGGCAGACCGATGCGCGTCATCTCGGCAAGGCCCGCTCCCTTGCCGCCCAGCACGTCCTTCATATCGCCCTTGCCGTCCGCTTTTCCCGCACCAAAGAAATAAACGTATTTCATGTTCTTCCTCAGTATTTGTTGCCGTTAATTCGCAAGCGGCTCGCCGACCCTTTGTCGGCTCGCCGATAATTGAAGTGAGAGTTTAGAGCGACCTATCTCGACTCCTCAGCCCCCAATTCGGAAAAGTCGGCAATGGTCGAGAATTCCTTTAACAATGAACCGAGCAGCGCGATACGGTTGCGACGCAACTCCTCATCTTCAGACATCACTAGAACTTTATCAAAGAAGTGATCGACTGCCGGACGCAGCTCCGATATTTTCTCAAGCGCCACTCTATATTTTTTCTCCTTCTTCAAGCGGCTCGCTTCCTCGGCAATTCTTTGAGCAGCCGTGTGGAGCTGGAGCTCGGGAACCTCGCGCAAGAGTTCACGTCGCACTTGAAGGGCACCCTGCGCCTTGCCCTCCTTGCCTGCGGACTTCTCCAGTATATTGCGAATCCTCTTGAAGCTCGCCGCAAGCGGCGCGAAGTTTTTCGTGTTGCGAATCGCCTTAAGGGCCGACACGCGTTCCACTGCATCGCCCACGTCGTCCGCACCGGCTGCGAATGCCGCATTGATCTCGTCGTAGGCAAAGCCACGACGCTCGCGCAGGATGTATCGTGCGCGTTCGAGCAGGAATTCCAGAACCTGCTTTTCGATTTCCGGCGAAGCCTGAATCCGCGGCGCATGTTCTTTCAGAGAACGCGACGCAGCGGAAATCGCGGCAGAGAGGGAGAGCGGAAGATCCTTCTCAAGGATGATCTTTACGATCCCCAAAGCCGCGCGGCGCAAAGCGAAAGGATCACTTGAACCTGACGGAATAGCGCCCACGGCGAAACAGGCGACAAGCGAATCGAGCTTATCGGCTAGCGCCACGGCGCAACCCGTCAAATTGCGCGGCAGTGGATCGTCCAGTCCGAGCGGCTTGTAGTGATCGTATACGGCCCAGGCGATTTCTTCGGGCTCACCTTGCGCCCGCGCATAAAGCCCACCCACAACTCCCTGCAGTTCGGGAAACTCGCGGACCATCTCGGTGACCAGATCACACTTCGCCAACTCCGCGGCGCGATCTGATCCAGCCACGTCCGCTCGCGCCACGCCTCCCGAAAACCACTGCTCGGCCAGCCAGCGCGCCAAGACCCGCATGCGCTCCACCTTTTCGGCGTAGCTGCCCAGGCGTCGCTCGTAGGTGACCGCTGCGAGGCGCGGAAGATACTCGCCGAGCCGGTGCTTTTGGTCCGTCTCCCAAAAGAATTGAGCATCCGCGAAGCGCGCTCGCAGCACGCGCTCGTGACCGGCGCGGACCAAGCCCTTTGGATCGCGCGGTAAATTGATGACAGCAATGAAATGAGGGGCCAAATCGCCAGAGCGATTCTCCACCGCGAAATACTTCTGATGGCCCCGCATCACTGTGATTAGGATTTCCTCCGGCAGAGATAGGAATGCCGGATCGAAATTCCCCAGGATCGCCGTGGGGTACTCATTCAAGTATCCAACCAGATCTAGAAGGGCTGTGTCAGCGTGCGCTCGCAAAGATTTTCGCGCGGGCAAACTGTTGAGCTCGGCTTCAATCTTCTTGCGGCGCACGGCAGGCCGGCACAATACGAAGTTTTTCTTTAACTTTGATTCGTAGTCACGAGGCCCGGTGACGGGTACGGCTCGCTTGCCGAGGAAGCGGTGTGCGTCGGTTCGATTTCCGGAGCGCACGCCGGCGAACGTGAACGGCACGACTTTGCTATCGAGCAGGGCGACAATCCAACGAATGGGCCGGATAAAACGCGGGCTGTCAGCTGTCGTCCAATACATGGAGCGCGGCCACGAAATTTCGTGAATCGCCTCTGGCAGATCCTTCGCAAGAATCTCGGCAGCAGGCTTCCCGGGAATGACGTGCTTCGCAGCGAGGTACTCGCCTTTGGGGGTGTTGACCACCGAAAGTTTAGAGAGCGGAATCCCCTGCTTCTCTGCGAAGCTCATCGCCGCGCGTGTCGGCTCACCTAGATTATCGTAGGCGATGGCTTTCGGCGGGCCGGTGACTTCGCGGCGCACGTCCTCCTGGCGCAATCGGACATTTTTTGCGATGGCCACGAGTCGTCGCGGTGCGCCGAAAGTTTCAATCGATTCCTCAACTGTCGGCTCGTCGACCAATCCGCTTGCCGACAACTGTCTCGCAAGTATTGCTTTAAGTTCCTGCGCTGCCTTTGCGATCATACCGGCAGGAATTTCTTCGCAGCCGATTTCAAAAAGCAGGTCGCCGCGGCCGTTCATGATGCGCTCCGCGCGATGGCAGCCTTGGCCGGGTTCTGCTGCTGCAGCCAGAGATCGGCGGTGCGGCAGGCGATGTCGCGAACGCGATGGATCATGCCCGCGCGCTCGGTGACGGAGATCGCGCCGCGGGCGTCGAGAATATTAAAGTAGTGGGAACACTTCAGACAAAAATCATACGCAGCGAGCAATGGGAAACGCTGGCGGGCGGCGGGCGGAGTCTCTTGATATAGGGCGAGCAGGCGCTTCGCCTCCTTCTCACACAGTTCGAAGAGATGTTCGGTCGTCTTCTTGTCCGCGTAGTCGAAGCTGTATGCCGAAAACTGTCGCTCTTCGGCCAGTCGGACTTGGCCATACTTCATGGTCTTAGTCCAGCACACGTCAAAGACGTTATCAACACCCTGCAGGTATGCGGCGATGCGGTCCAAGCCGTAGGTCAACTCGACGGAGATGGGATCGAGGTCGATTCCACCGCATTGTTGGAAATAGGTGAACTGGGTTATCTCAAGTCCATCGAGGAGCACCTGCCATCCAATTCCCCATGCTCCCAGGGTCGGCGATTCCCAATTGTCCTCTTCAAAGCGAATGTCGTGCTCCTTCAAGTTGATTCCAACGGCGGCGAGGCTATCGAGATAAAGGTCTTGAATGTCTGACGGAGAGGGTTTGAGTATTACTTGAAGCTGGGTGTGTTTGTACAGGCGGTTCGGATTTTCGCCGTAGCGTCCGTCCGCGGGGCGGCGGCTCGGTTGCGCGTAGACGACTCGATAGGGATTAGGGCCGAGCACGCGAAGAAATGTCTCGGGGTGCATCGTGCCGGCGCCCACTTCGATGTCGTACGGCTGCTGCAGGACGCAGTCGCGGCGCGCCCAATATTCTTCAAGTTTAAATAGAAGATCCTGGAAGGTGAGGCCCTTAAGCTTTTCTTCAGGCTCTCTTCTCTTCAAGCTGTGCGCGTTGCTTTTCACGCTGGCGACTCCAGCAGTTCCCGCGAGGTGAGCTTCCGGTCGATTTGATGTTCGATCACGTTGAGCATGATTTCGGTGAGTTCCCTTATGTCGCGTGTTAGGGGCGCGCCAGAAGAGCTGGGCGTGGAAGCATCCGCGAGGCGATCAAGCCTTTCCGTCAGCATCTTCTGTGCGAGTGCGATCGCTCCAGGCACAACGCTGCGCATTCCTCCGCGCCGACAGCGAGGGCAAGCGAGCGTCTGCGCGCTGGGCGAAAAATAGACAGGCGCATCGGGGGCGAGTGTCACGCCGCAGCTTCCACATCGGTCGAGCGAAGGCAGCCAGCCCCCCAATTTGACGGTCCAGAGCGCGAAGTATGCAAGAGACAACTCGTGCTTGCCGGTGCGCTTCACCGTCTGAGAGGCGAGAAGCAGCAGCCGGAAATTTGCGTCAGACGCTTCCCTGTCGGGCAGCACCGCCTCTGTAATCTCAGAAAAGAGCGCCAGGACCACGCTCGCAGAATAGTCACGGAATGCATCGAGGAACGATTCAATCATTTCACACTGACTGATGCGCACCAGCTCCCGCGTCTCTCGCTCGAAGAACCAAATGCGGATGTGCGAGAGGCGTTCGAGTGTAGAACCGAAGCGGCTCTTCGGACGCCGCGCGCCAGCCGCTACGCCCCGCATGCGTCCCATGGTGCGCGATAGAAAGCTGACCAGGCGATCGGCCTCCCCGAGCGTGTAGCTTTGCAAAACGATCGCTTCGGATTCATGAAGTGGCATCTGAAGTGTCGGCATGCCGACGGCTGACGGCCTGGTGCGCTAACAACCACGAGGCCATGCAACCGCGCGCATCTGAATGAATTTTTCTATCACAGCAAGTTGCTCTGCGCAATTGATAAACCGCCTTCTGCATCGTCCTCGTTTCCAAATTACTTGAGGTCAGCTAGAGTGTTGCGGCCATGAGCGGCGGTGCGACAATGCCACAGGTTGACGTGATTGGAGTCGGAATCAATGCAACGGACACGATTATCCGGCTGCCTCACTTTCCGACAGTTGATTCGAAGCTGGAACTAGTATCTGCTGCGGTGAAACCGGGCGGGCAGGTGGCAAGCGCGATGGTGGCCTGCAGGCGATGGGGACTGCGCGTGAGATACGTCGGAAAGATCGGAGATGACGATGCCGGAAAATTGCAAATCACCGAGATGAAGCGCGAGGGTATTGAGGCGCACTGGGTTGTCGCACGCGGCTCAATGAGTCAGTCCGCCTTCATCCTCGTGGATCAGTCCTCCGGCGAGCGGACGGTTTTATGGAAGCGGGATTCAAGTATCGCTTTACGTCCCAGAGATCTGAAGAGGCGATGGATTCGCGGCGCCCGTGCACTGCTGGTCGACGGCCACGATACGGCCGCTGCTGCTCGGGCGGCGCGATGGGCTCGGCAGGAAAAAATGTGCGTTGTCGGGGATTTCGACAATCGCTATAAGGGAGTTGAAGCGTTACTTCATCTCACAGACTTCGCCGTCACCTCGAAGGATTTCCCTGCAAGACTTACTGGAGAAAATGATCTTTCGAAGTCTTTGCCTCAACTTTATCGAGAGTTCAAGTTTCGCTTGATAGCTTCTACGCTTGGGCGTCTCGGCGCGCTCGCCTGGGACGGGGCGCGCTTTTATCTCACGCGGGGCTTTTGCGTGGACGCGGTCGACACGACAGGCGCCGGCGACATCTTTCATGGCGCATTCGTGTTCGGCTTGGTGCGCGGCTGGCCACTTGAAGAAATACTTAAATTCAGTTGCGCCGCGGCTGGGTTGAACTGCGAGGCAGAAGGAGCGCGGGGAGGGATTCCTTCGCTCAGAAAAATCGCGCAATTTCGTCGAAGCGCGACGCGCTCCGAGGCCGCTTACGCGCCGGAAGTGTTACTCGAAGCCGCAAGAGAAGCGCGAGCAGCGACAGAGTCAGAGGTGCCGTCATGATCCCGCTGAAGGACATGACGTCGCGGCGATCGTTCCCCGTCGCCACCCTGCTTCTCATCATCGCGAACGTAATCGTCTTCATTCATCAAGTGACGCTTCCACCGGCGGCGGCCGAAGCATTCATCCGCACCTACGGCCTGGTCCCGGCAAAAATTCAGATGGCCCTTGCAGGAAGGCATTACACGCTCGAGCAGGCATTCATTCCGATGTTCACCTGCATGTTTCTCCACGGAGGCATTCTCCACATTCTCGGAAATATGTGGTTTCTCTGGATTTTCGGCGGCAATGTGGAAGATCGCATGGGGCCGCTCGCGTATCCCTTGTTCTATATGATCTGCGGAATCGGTTCGGGCCTTTCGCAGACTGCGTTCTCATGGGGATCGCACATTCCATCCATCGGCGCGAGCGGCGCGATCTCGGGCGTACTCGGCGCATACATCGTCTTCTTCCCGCGATCGCGCATCCTGACGCTGATTCCACTTTTCATCATCTGGTTCACTTGGCGGATTCCCGCGGTCATCTTTATTGGCATTTGGTTCGCTGTGCAATTTCTCAGTGGGCTCGGTTCACTGGGAGCGGCAAGCATGGGAGGCATCGCGTGGTGGGCTCACGTCGGAGGCTTCCTGCTCGGTATGCTGCTGGCACGGACCTTTTGGCGGTCAATGCCGCGCCAGATGCCTGCGTGGTGACTTGCCTTTTTGTCGCTAACGAATGCTCGTGGCTGATATTTTCGTCGGCGACATCCTTGCGCGTCGACTTGCCGACAATTCGAGCCAAGGTTGAAGTCCCCAACTTTGATGCGGCGTCCGATAGTTCAAGTAATGTTTGAATGGTAGCCACATCGCTACCGGCTCGCCCCCTGCCGTCGCCGGGAAACACCTCAATCGTGCATCAGCGGAGAGAATCCGATTCTGCTTTCGATGAGCGCCACGCGATGTCCATCGTTTAGTTCGTGGAGCGAAACCCCGTCGCTCCATTTGTTGTCTAAAATTTTTTGCAACCTAGCCTAGTCGCAGCAGTTCTATAGCACTGAACTTGTGCTAAGGTTATTGGCTCGGGTAACGCTCTCGTGTCCGGCAGTCTGGGTGGGAGTCTGTGGTTCAGGGAGACGGCGATTCATGAAGAACTCGTATAGTGGCGTCGCGGTTCCGTCGAACGGCAAGGTGATCGAATACGTCGGAGGCAAATTCCGCATACCAGATCGGCCTATCATTCCTTTTATAGAGGGCGACGGTACCGGTCGCGATATCTGGCGCGCTTCGCGACGTGTATTTGACGCGGCGGTGGAAAAGGCCTACGGCGGTAAGCGGCAGGTCGCCTGGCTCGAGGTTTACGCCGGCGAGAAGGCATTTAACCAATTCAAGGAATGGTTGCCACAGGACACAGTGGACGCGGTCCGCGATTTTCGCGTGGCCATCAAAGGGCCACTGACCACGCCGGTTGGCGGCGGAATCCGCTCGCTCAACGTCACCTTGCGTCAACTGCTCGACCTCTATGCTTGCGTGCGCCCCGTTCGCTACTTCGAGGGCGTGCCCACTCCGATGCTTCATCCCGAGCGAATGAACGTAGTGGTCTTCCGCGAGAACACCGAAGATGTGTATGCCGGCATTGAATGGACGTCCGGCTCCCCCGAAGTGAAAAAGCTCATCGATTACTTGAACAATGAGTTGCTCAAGGGAACGGGCAAAAAAGTCCGCGAGGATTCCGGCGTTGGCATCAAACCGATTTCGCCCTTCGGTACGAAGCGACTGGTTCGCCGCGCGATCGAGCATGCCCTTGAACATAAATGCCGCATCGTCACGCTGGTGCACAAGGGCAACATCATGAAGTTCACCGAAGGCGCATTCCGCGATTGGGGCTATGAGCTGGCCACCGAGGAATTTCGCGCGCAGATCGTCACGGAACGCGAGAGCTGGATGCTGGGCAACAAGGACCGCGACGCCGATCTAACCGTGGAGGGCAACGCGGCAATGGTCGAGCCGGGATTCGGGCAGGCCACCGACGACTTCAAGAAGAAGCTGTGCGCCGAAGTAAAGCACACGCTCGACGCAATCTATTCCACGCACGGACGCGGCCAGTGGAAGTCAAAACTCCTGATCAACGACCGCATCGCCGACTCCGTCTTCCAACAAGTGCTCACACGCGCCGACGAATATCAAATCTTCGCCACGCCCAATCTCAATGGCGACTATTTGTCCGATGCCTGCGCGGCGCAAATCGGCGGCCTGGGCATGGCGCCCGGCGCCAACATCGGTGATGGCTATGGATGCTTTGAAGCGACCCACGGCACCGCGCCGAAGTACGCGGACAAAGACGTGATCAATCCCAGCTCGGTGATCCTTTCCGGCGCGATGATGTTTGACTTCATGGGATGGAAGGAAGTGGCGCAGCTGATCGAGGGCGGCATCGAGCGAACGATCCAGCAGAAGCGCGTCACCTATGATCTAGAGCGGCTCATGAAGGGCGCCACCAAACTAAGCACCACCGATTTTGCCGCGTCGATCATCGACAACATGCAAGCGCTCGCAACTGTGCGTTAATCTGTCGCGCTAGCCCGCCGCGCGACCGCGCGCTTTCTGCGTCGCGCGGAAATTCAACGAAATTTGCATCGAATCGGCGCCGGATGCCCTTGATTGCTCCGCTCGGCAGGCAGTCCGCCCGGGGCGAACAGCACCGGCCAAAACTTAAGGAGATGTGCTAATGCGGAAGAAAGTTACAGTAGTAGGCGGTGGATTTGTCGGCTCGACGACGGCGCAGCGGATACACGACGCCGGGCTCGCCGACGTTGTGCTGACCGACATTCTGGATGGTCCCCCGGCTGGCAAAGCCCTCGACATGGCCGAATCCGCGCCGATTCTCGGCACGGACGCCCATGCCGTCGGGATCACCACCGCCTCGGGCGATTACAAAGAAACCGCTAACTCGGACGTCGTAGTGATCACGGCCGGCTTTCCGCGCAAACCCGGCATGAGCCGCGACGACCTGCTCAAAGCCAACTACGACGTTATTAAAGCTGTGGTTGAAGCTGTCGTGAAACTCTCGCCGAATGCAATTCTGATCGTTATCACCAATCCGCTGGACGCCATGGCGCAGGCCGCGTTCAAGGTCAGCGGCTTCCCGAAGAGTCGTGTGATCGGGATGGCCGGTGTGCTGGACTCAGCACGCATGAGCACCTTTGTCGCCGCTGAACTTAATGTATCGGTTGAGAATGTTCATTCATTCGTCCTAGGCGGACACGGCGACGACATGGTGCCGCTGGCTCGTTATTCCACTGTTGCCGGAATTCCCTTGCCTGAGCTCATATCGAAAGAAAAACTTGAAGCCATCATTACGCGCACGCGCAAGGGTGGCGCTGAGATCGTCAATCTGCTAAAGACCGGCTCCGCCTACTACGCGCCTTCGGCCGCTGCCGCAGAAATGGTCGAGGCAATCCTCAAGGACAAGAAGAAGATTTTGCCCTGCGCTGTCTATCTCGAGGGCGAGTACGGAATCAAAGGTCTGTTCGTCGGCGTGCCGGTCAAGCTTGGGGCGCGAGGCGTCGAGCAAATCATCGAGATCAAGCTCACGCCCGACGAAAAGGCCGCGCTCGACAAGTCGGCTGGCTCCGTCCGCGAACTGGTCAACGTTCTGGGCGTTTAGCCCTTCCCTCTCGCCGACTGGCAGCCAAGTTGTGGCGGGTATCGCCCCTAGACGGAGAATCTCTGGGCGAGGGGAAAGCGGCGGCCAACGCTAAAGGCCTTTGAGGTGACCTTCAACCCCGGGGGCGCTTGGTTGCGCTTGTATTCGTTTCGATCCACCTGCAGAACAACCGACCGCACCAACTCGAGCGGAATCCCCGATTCTCCGGCGATTTCCTCGGGCGTCCACATGTCCTCTACGTACGCCTTCAAAATTTTGTCGAGCACCTCATACGGCGGCAGCGAGTCCTGATCGGTCTGGTTGGGCCGCAACTCCGCGGACGGCGCCTTGGTAAACACGTCTTGCGGAATGCGTTCGCGCTCGCGGTTGGCAAACCGCGCCAAGTCGTAAACCATCATCTTCGGCACATCGGAAATCACGGCCAGCCCTCCGGCCATGTCCCCATACAACGTGCAATAGCCAACAGCCATCTCGGATTTGTTTCCGGTACTCAGCACCAGCCATCCAAACTTATTCGATAGCGCCATCAACATATTCCCGCGTATGCGCGCCTGCAAATTCTCCTCGGTTACGTTTTCACCGAGACCCGCGAACGGCTCCTTTAGCGCCGCGCGGTAGCTGTCGAAGGTGTCGCCGATCGGAAGGCGCATAAACTGGATGCGAAGATTCTTGGTGAGCTGCTCGGCATCGCGCAGGCTGCCCTCCGAGGAATATGGACCCGGCATAGCCACGCCCACCACGTTGTCAGGGCCCAGCGCGTCCGCCGCGATCGTCGCCACGAGCGACGAATCCACTCCTCCGCTCAGGCCGACCACGGCTTTATGAAAGCCGCACTTTCGGACGTAATCGCGCGTTCCCAGCATCAGCGCCCGATAGACGGCTTCGGTTTCATCCGTAATCATCGGCCGGACGTCGCCCGTTCCGCTTACGCTATCGAAAAGAACGAGATCTTCCTCGAACGACTTTGCCAGCGCTCCGATCCGGCCGTCCGGAAGGATCGCCACGCTTGACCCATCAAATATCAGGCTGTCGTCGCCGCCCACCTGATTCACGTAGACCACCGGAACGCCTTGGCTCCGAGCCGTCGCCCGCAGCATGTCGAATCGCAAGCTGCGCTTGCCGATCGTGTACGGCGACGAAGAGAGATTCAGCACGATCGTGCTTCCCTTCGCCACGATCTCGCCCACTGGATCCCGCTCATACAGCCGCTGCGCCCAGAAGTTCTTATCGTTCCATATGTCTTCGCAAATCGTGATGCCCAGGGTTTCCT
>JASHRI010000316.1 GCA_030037435.1 Candidatus Acidiferrales bacterium
CGCGATGTTTCCTTTGACGTGCGGCAGGGCGAGGTGGTGGGCCTGATCGGCAGGAACGGCGCGGGAAAGACCACGCTGCTGAAGATTCTGTCGCGCATCACGCGGCCCACGGAGGGATATGCAGAAATTCGCGGACGAATTGCGAGTCTGCTGGAAGTGGGCACTGGCTTTCATCCAGAGCTGACGGGACGCGAGAACGTTTATCTGAATGGGGCGGTTTTAGGAATGAGCAAGCGGGAGATTGCCCGAAAATTCGACGCGATCGTGTCGTTTGCGGGCGTTGAGCGATTTATCGATTCGCCGCTCAAACACTTCAGTACCGGGATGCAAATGCGCCTGGCGTTTGCCGTGGCGGCGCACCTGGAGCCTGAGATTTTGCTCGTGGACGAAGTGCTGGCCGTCGGCGATATCGAGTTCCAGAAGAAGTGTCTCGGCAAAATGCAGGAAGTCTCCGAAAGCGGACGGACAATCGTATTCGTGAGCCACCAGATGAATCAGATCCGGAGGCTCTGCGAGCGAGCGCTATGGTTAGAGGGCGGCCAAATTCACAAAGTTGGAGCAGCTAATGAAATTGTGGGCGCCTATGAGGCCGCAATGTCCTCGGGTGGTCGTACTGCTTCCAGCAACGGTGGTGGCGCAAGGGCTAAGGCCCGGTTTCTCAGCTGGGCGATCAGCAAGCCGGTTTCAGAAACGCCTAACGTTCTCGGCTCGTCGGGGCCTGTCAAGGTAACTTTCGAGTTGGATTTGAACGTTCCCCTAAAGATAGGACATCACGGCATCGGCCTTTACAATGCTGACGGACAGCTGCTTTGGGGCACGGCGGCAGACAACCTTGAACTGGTGCCAGGCACACACGTCTTCACGCATGAATTGCCAACACTACCGCTTCGGCCGGGACCATATAATTGGAGGGTGAGCCTCTACGATGAGCACGGGGGGCTTCTAGATGCTTGGGAGTGCCTTCCTGAAATGATCGTTGCGACAGAGCCCGTTACTCACCGGAAAGATGAGTGGGCGGGATTCCTGAATATTCCTGACAACTTCTATATCGTATCCAAAGAATTAGGCGACAAGTGACGAGGGCCATGGGATTTGCGGAAGTCCAAGTCGAACTAGTGAAAGAATACTGGGACCGGCGCCCGTGCAATATTCGTCATTCACCGCGGCCTTTGGGCACGAAAGAGTATTTCGACGAGGTCGAGGCGCGCAAATACTTCGTCGAACCCCATATTCCCCGTTTCGCGGAGTTTGAGAAGTGGCGCGGCAAGAAGGTGCTGGAGGTTGGCTGCGGCATCGGCACGGATACCATCAGTTTTGCGCGGCACGGAGCGCAGGTGACAGCCGTCGATTTATCGGAAAAGTCGTTGGAAATCGCGCGCCAGCGGGCTGCCGTGTACGGTCTGGACGACCGAGTGCGATTCTTCTCAGGCAATGCGGAAGAACTGAGCCGGTTTGTTCCAATCGAGTCATATGATCTGATTTATTCCTTTGGGGTAATCCATCACACACCGCATCCGGAGAGGGCGCTAGCTCAGTTTCGTCAATATACACGGCCTGGAACGACCGTAAAAATCATGGTCTATCATCGCCGTTCGTGGAAGGTTATGTGGATTCTGCTGACAGAGGGCAAAGGCAAGTTCTGGAATTTGGCGGAGCTGGTGGCGAAGAATTCGGAGGCGCAGACGGGGTGTCCCGTGACGTTCACGTATACGCGCGGAGAAGGCCGCGATCTGCTTGAGGGCGCCGGATTCCATCTCCGAAATGTGCAGGCAGATCACATTTTTCCATACCGCGTCGCGGAATACGTACAATATCGTTACGTCAAGGAAGCTTACTGGCGCTGGATGCCGCCCTCATTCTTTCACGCGCTGGAAAAGCGACTCGGCTGGCACCTGTGCTTGACGGCAGAAGCTTAGTGAGCCTCTTCACAGCACTGATCACGTTCCGGACGTTCTCCGTCTGTAGCAGGAATGCATATCCACGAGGCTCACGAGGCGCAAGGTGACGGCCATATCCATTATGGGGTTGGGCAAGCTGGGAGCGCCGTTGGCGGCATGCTTTGCGGCTCGCGGGTTTCACGTTCACGCTGTGGATATCGACCCGCAGAAGGTTGATGCCGTCAATCGTGGCGTCGCCCCGATATCTGAACCTGGACTCGCGGAGCTGATTCGGGAGTCAGACGGACGCCTCAAAGCCAGCCAGGACCCGGAAGCGGCTGTGCGCGATTCCGACGCGACATTCATCGTGGTGAGCACGCCGAGCGAGCAGACGGGTGGTTTCTCACTGCGCTATGTGATGCCGGTGGCGGAAGCAATCGGCCGGGCGATGCGCGTGAAGCGAGAGTACCATTTGGTTGTGCTGACCAGCACGGTGATGCCGGGATCAACGGGAACCGAGGTGAAGAACACGCTCGAACGCGTGAGTGGGAAGCGCTGCGGCGATGATTTCGGTTTGTGTTATAGCCCCGAGTTTATCGCCCTAGGCAGCGTGATTCGCGACTTTTACAATCCGGATTTCCTCTTAATCGGAGAATCGGACTCGCATGCGGGCGAAATGCTGGCCGAGATCTATCGGCGCGTCTGCAAGAACTCTGCGCAAGTCGCGCGAATGAACTTCATCAATGCCGAGATAACCAAACTCGCGGTCAACACTTTTGTAACTACGAAAATCAGTTTCGCCAACATGCTCGCGCGAATTTGCGAAAAACTTCCGGAAGCAGATGTAAATGTCGTGACGAGTGCCTTGGGGCTCGACAGCCGCATCGGACCAAAATATCTCAAGGGCGCTGTCAGTTATGGCGGTCCGTGCTTTCCGCGCGACAATCGGGCGCTGGCTGCCGTCGCGGCCCGAGCAGGCGCCACATCAGATCTGGCCGAAGCCACCGACCGATTCAACCGAGTGCAGATTAAGTTGCTCGCGGAACTCATTCGGCAATATGGGTCGGCCACTGAGACAATCGGAGTGCTCGGCTTGACCTACAAACCCGACACCGATGTGGTTGAAGAGGCCTTCGGACTGCTACTGGCTCAGGAGCTTTCCGCGATGGGCGTGCCGGTGATCGCTTATGATCCATCGGCGGATCTCGTTCGGGCGTTGGGTAGCCACAAGGCGATTCGCGCAGCACGCTCCGCGCCGGAGTGCATCAACGAATCGAGCGTCGTGGTGTTGGCCACACCGTGGCCGGAATTCCGGGATATTGCCACGGAGCAATGGGGCCGACATAGCGCGCCTCGAGTGGTGATCGATTGTTGGCGGGCACTCAGCCATCTAGACGGCGTAGAAGGTGTTCGCTACGTTCGTTTGGGTTTTGGTGGCGAGACCGAAAGGCAAGAGACAGCTTCATCCGGTTCCCATTAATGGTCCCAATGCTGACGATCTTCTCGATTCCGAAGCCCTTTACAGGACACATTGGAACGATCCAGCGGAATGCGATCACCAGTTGGACGCTGCTGCGTCCTCAGCCGCAGGTGATCTTGTTTGGCCGCGAGGAGGGAACGGCTGAGATTGCGCAGTCGCTCGGCCTGCGCCACCTGCCCGAGATCTCTTCGAATCTGTATGGCACTCCGCTGCTCAATGACCTGTTTCGTCAGGCGGAATTGAACGCTGCTTCGAGCACAATGTGCTATGTCAACGCGGATATTTTGGTGTTGAGTGATTTCCCTCGTGCGCTGGAGCAAGTAACCAAGAGATTTAAAAAATTCCTTGCCATATCGGAGCGAATCAATCTCAATCTGACGGAAGCGATCAAATTTGACGGTAACTGGGAGTCCGGGGTCAAAAAACGCAGCCGGGAAAGCGGCACTCCAATTGGATACACCGGGATCGACATCTTCGTATTTCCAAAGGGCACTTATGCAGACGTTCCCGACTTCGGGATTGGACGACTCTGGTTTGATCAGTGGCTAATCAAAGCGGCGAGGGAAAACGGGACGCCGGTCGTGGATTTGTCTCGGGCCGCGCCCGTAATTCACCAGAACCACGATTACAACCATGTGGCGGGAGGAACCGATTGGGTCTGGAAAGGCGAAGAAGCGAAATACAATCTACACCTCTACGGCGCTCCTCCTCATTCGTTTACATTTCTTGACGTAACGCATGAACTCACGGGGAAAAACGAAGTGCGTAGAGTCCGATTCCGAAAACCGGTGTTCAAGGCGAAGGAAGCCCTATGGGATGTGTTCGTCCGGAGAACGGCTGGCGCGCGAAAGTACCTGGGGATTCGGCGTAAGGTTTCGTAAAAGGAACCGCAGATAACTGCTCCGTCAAGCGCGCAGAAACGATTTTAGATTATATTTGACGCATCGGGATTCGCTTCAACTGGAAATGGGACCTGGGCGGCAATACCGTACCAGCAAGAGGAAGAGTGTGATCGCATGAAATCTTGCTGGGCGGTTGATCGCCGCTCCTTGGAGGAGCGATCGTGCGTCCATGCGTGCCGGAGGCGTCCAGCCTAGCTACGGCTGTTCGGACCAAGTCCAATGCGCAAGCGTCATGTCCCGCCTGTTACTTGGCCGCAACCGCAGAGTCCCTCGAAGTCTTTCACGGCATCTCGCTTTACGGCTGCACGTCCTGCGATCTACACTTTTGGCATCCGGTCGGGAAGCCCGATGCTGCCTGGTACGAGATGGCGTATCAGGGACGCGATCACAGGCCGATGCCGCTTGAACCTGGTCATCGATTTTTCCTTGCCGATCCCCTCGCGCCCAAATGTGGGCGCCTACTCGACATTGGCTGCGGAGTGGGCAATTTTCTGGCCGCAGCCCGCGATATCGGTTTTGAAACGACAGGAGTCGAATTTGACCGAGCGGCAGTATCCTTTGCGCAGCAGCACTATGGGCTGCAAAGAGTATTTGCAATGCGCCCCGAAATTTTCCGGGCCATGGAGCCAGGCGCGCAATTTGACGTGGTAACCTTCTTCGAGGTTCTCGAACACCAGGATGAACCGACAAGATTTCTGAATACGGCGAAGGAGCTTCTCGCACCGAATGGATTCGTCGCCCTGAGCGTGCCGAATCGCGATCGTTGGCAAAAAGGTGTTGAACCTCTCGACTATCCGCCGAATCATTTAACTCGCTGGAGTCCCGCAGCTCTCAGGAACTTTCTGGAGAGCAACGGCTTTGAAATACTTTCATTGCGGCAAGAATCACTCAACGTTCGGCGGGCAGCGCAAGTGTTGAGCGCCGGGTTGCGAACGGGGCTGGTTTCGCGCGTTGCGGGAGAACGTCCCCCGACACTGACCGACCTCGCGGAAATGAGTTCAGACGAAATGCAGGACGCCATGAAGCGCCTCTCGGAACGACGCGGACATCGCGTCGCCGCTTGGCTTGCGCATAGTAAGAGTCTCGCGATGATTCCATCGGCCGCTCTGCTACTGCCGTATCTACGCTGGCAAGGCGAAACGGGTTTATATCTATACTGTTTGGCACGACGAAAGCAGCATGTTTCGTCGCCGGCAAGATGGCACTAGGGTATGGTTGCACATGGCGCGGCCGAACGTTACGGTTCTGATCGATACTTATAATCACGAGCGCTTTATCGAGGAAGCGCTCGTGAGCGTACTTGAGCAAGACCTTCCGGTATCCGACAGGGAAATTCTCGTTGTAGACGACGGGTCAACCGACCGCACACCGGAAATCGTGCGCAAATTCGAGCCCCGGGTGCGCTTACTGCGCAAGAGCAATGGAGGTCAAGCTTCCGCTTTCAACGCCGGCATTCCCGAGGCAAGGGGAGAGATCGTCGCTTTTCTCGACGGCGACGACTGGTGGGCGCGCAACAAATTGACGCGCGTCGCCGAAGCAATGGCTGATGATTCCTCCGTAGGAATCATCGGTCACGGGATCATCATGGTCCATCGCGACGGGCGCGAACAGACCGAAATTCTACGCGAAGGATTTCGATTCCAGGCCAATACCGTTGAAGGGGCTCACCTATTCCGCTTACGGAAGAGCCTTCTGGGTACAAGCCGGATGACCATTCGTGCCGGGTTGCTTCGACGCATTGGACCGATTCCAGAGACGCTGACGATTCAGGCCGATGAATACGTATTTACGCTCGCTGCTGTTTTGGCGGAAGCACGTATACTTCCGGAGTTGCTGACCTATTATCGCTTGCATGATTCGAACGCCTTTCAGATGTCTACCTATAGCCCGGCGAGGATTCGCGTCAAGCAAAGGGCCCTTGCAGCGCTAGCCAACGAGCTTGCAGTCCAACTTGATCGGCATGATGTAGGTATAGAGACGCGCCACGCGATCACGGATGTGATTCAAGCTGAAGCCGACCAGTTGCGCTTGGGGCTCGAAGGCGGAACGCCGATCGAGACTCTGAGAACCGAATGGGCAATCTACGATGTTCATAATAAGCATGCTTCGTCCATTGTTCGCGCGTTCAAGCGGCTAACCTTGCTGTCAACCTTGGTGCTACCGCCTCGGTTCTACTACCGGGTGAGAAGTCATCTAGCGGGCAATAGGTTCTATCACGCCTTGCGAAGCCGATTCGGTCCGAACCTGTCGCGGCCGCATGTGGCGAACGAATCGCCACTCACAGAAGGTACGCCCCGTTCCGCACTTGGCGGTAAATCGCAACGCACATAGCAATGAGCTCGTCCATGCGAATCCTAATGGCCGCCGGGGTGACTCGCCGTCGTGAGGGTGGAGTCGCTGCAATCATCTACAATCTCGGACAAGAACTCACAAATCGCGGCCATCAGGTCACATATATATTTTACGATGATCTGCTCACAGCGTCCGAAAGCGCGGGACGATTCCGCGATGTGCGCTTTGCGATGCGGTTGGCGAGCCATATTCGGAAAAATCGAAGCGCGTACTCTGTCGTTAATTTGCATGCTCCGGTTGGTTTCGTTTACGGCCTTCTACGGGCTCTATCATTGTCAAACACGTATCCTCCTTGCGTTATGACGCTTCACGGACTGGAGGAGAGGCGTGTTCATGCTATGAGCCGGGAAGCACGAAAGGGTAGAGCATGGCATTTCTCACTGAAAAACAGGTTGTGGCATCGAGTATTTCACCAGCCGAGATTTGCGCTAGCGATTCGAACTGCCGATGCCGCACATTGTTACAGCCGCGATGTGTGGACGATGTTGCAATTGAAGTACGGTTTTGATTCCGAGAAGGTCGCATACATTGCTAATGGCGTCGAAGAGCGTTTTTTTGCCAAGCGGGAGTACCCGGATAGGAAGCCGGTTCGCTTGTTATATGCAGGGACTTGGTTAGATCAGCGAGGGATTTTCTACATTAGAGATGCGCTACGAAATCTGAACCGCCGATTTCGCGACTGGACATTTACGGTGGCTGGACCGGGTGTCAGCGAAAACACGGTCCGAGCGTTCTTCGGAAGCGAATTAGAAGCCCAGATTCTTGTGAAGGGAGATGTTCCGGCGAAGCATATGCCGGCCCTCTATGCCGAGCACGACGTGTTTGTCTTCCCGTCTTTGATGGAAGGGTTACCGTCCGTGCTCCTAGAAGCGATGGCAGGCGGAATGCCGGTGATCACTGCGGAAACGTGCGGCATGGTGGACGTCGTTGAGAACGAAGCGAAC
>JASHRI010000317.1 GCA_030037435.1 Candidatus Acidiferrales bacterium
TTTGCGAAAGGCGCGCGGGTTGGTATTGCCTGGTTGCATCACACCGACCAAACCTGTGAATACTGCCGTGCGGGCGCGGAGAATCTCTGTGACCATCCGGCCTTCACCGGCTATACCGTGGATGGCGGATACGCCGAATATGCAGTCGCGGCCGAGGATTTCGCGTACGAAATCCCGGAACAATTCCGAGACGACCAGGCCGCACCGTTGCTCTGCGCGGGGATCATCGGCTTTCGCTCACTCCGGCTTTCACAAGTAAAGCGCGGCGCGCGGCTGGCCTTCTATGGTTTTGGCTCAGCGGCACACGTGGCCATTCAGGTGGCACGACATTGGGGCGTGGAAGTCTACGCCTGCACGCGCGGTAAAAAGCATCAAGAACTCGCCTTGCAGCTCGGAGCGGTGTGGGCGGGAGAAGCCGCGGAAGAGCCGCCGGCGAAGCTCGATGCGGCTATTATTTTCGCTCCCGCTGGAGAATTGGTTCCACCCGCGCTGGCAGCGCTGAAAAAAGGCGGAGTGGTGGTCCTCGGTGGCATTCACATGAGCCCGATCCCCAGTTTCGATTACAATCTGCTCTACCAGGAGCGCGTGATTCGCAGCGTTGCCAACAATACGCGAGAAGACGGCAGGAATTTCCTGCGCGTCGCCGCCGAGATTCCCATTCACACGCAGGTCACCGTATTTCCTTTGCGCGACGCCAATCGTGCGCTGCAAGACTTGAAGAGCGATCGCATCAATGGCTCCGCGGTTCTGGATTGCATGCTGTGACAATCGTTTCGCTCAACGTGGGACAGCCACGCAGGGTACTTCACAACGGCCGCGAAGTGTTGACCGGCATTTTCAAGTCTCCCGTGCCGGGTCCTCTGATGCTGCATCGCTTGAATCTCGATGGCGATCGCCAGGCCGACCTGGAAAATCACGGCGGAAAGAACAAAGCCATCTACGCATATCCCTCTGAGCACTACGAACTGTGGCGCCGCGAGCTGCCCGAAATGGAATTGCCTTGGAGTATGTTCGGCGAGAACCTAACTACGGAGGGTCTGACGGAAGCAAATGCCTGCATTGGCGACCAATTTCGCATTGGCGAGGCCCTGGTCAAAGTCGCCCAACCGCGCATCCCTTGTTACAAGCTCGGCATTCGATTTGGCCGTGACGACATCGTAAAGAGGTTTTTTGCCAGCCGCCGCTCGGGCATTTATTTTTCAGTAGTCGAAGAAGGGCTCGTGCATCTTGGCGACTCGATCGAGCTGGTGCAGCGCGACGAAAACCGCATCAGCATCGCAGACGTTAATCGCGCCTATGCCGAGAGCCGCGACAACTCCGACCTTCTGCGTCGGATCGTGAGCGCCGAAATTCTTCCCTCCGGCCTGCAGCGCGATTTGCAAGAAGAACTGGCATTGATTTCCGGCTGACCTGCGGCGGTCTTGCTACTTCGTGTAGGTCTTCTGAAAGTTGTTTCTCGAATTGATCACCGTGAAGACGGCATTCCGCTGCGCGGAAACTTCTATGTAGTAGCCGTGATCTTCTTCGTTTCTTGGGTTCGCGATGAATTGGTCGGCAACGTTGTGCGCTCCGCTTCCGGCCATGGAGTAGTGAAGCTGCCACAGATTTTCCAGCCCCGGCGAGTCGTGAACGATCTGCCACGCAATCGGACTACCGCCCTTGATCAAACCATTGTTCATCACGGCGACGCGAGGGTGCAGCGCGTCCACGATCGCTTTTGCATTTGAGGAATCGCCGGTTCCTGGGTGCGCCGTCCCGTGATGAGTTGTCAGGTACAGATCCACGGTGCCGATTAAATTGTTCGGGCAAGCCAGGCCGAGCTCACCTCGGGTCGTCAGGTCGCCGAGATCAACGAATCGGAATTTTCCATACGTGATCAGCAATCCGAGCGATTGCGCATTTTCGCTGTGATCCGCGAGCGGCCTCGGTTCCGAGGCACATACGGGATTCGGCTGGCCTGCGCCCGGAAGAGGAGATGTGATTTCCTTAGTCGCCCCGGTGAGCACTTCGACGTCGATGCCCTTCAGCGGAATGCGGTCTCCGGGTCTCAGAGTGACGCGCTTGGTATCGCCCACGGCCTTGACGTAGTCCGCATAGCCCTGGCCCGTCAGCGTGGTCATTTCCGTGTTCGAGCCGTGATCGAGAAACTCGTTGATCTTGATTCGCGCGGCAAGCTGGGGCACTCCGCCGACGTGGTCGAGATGATAGTGCGTGATCACCAGATAATCGATGTGGTCGATCCCAGCGACTTTCGCCGCGGCCAGGATGCGATCGGGGTCGCGGCCTTGGAAACCGGGGAAGCCGGTATCGATCAAAAGAGATTCACCTTGCGGGTCAACGAGCAGAGTGGACTGGCCGCCCTCGACGTCGATGAAGAAAATGCGCAGCGTGTCTGCCGCACCCGCGGCAGAAGCTACGCAGATCGCAAGGATTGAGGCGACAATCAGTCCCCATCGGCGCATTCAGTGGCTCCTCTATACCAGCGTGCAATCCAGCGCCCCGTGTTTTGACGTTTCAGGGCTGCGCCAAGCCATAACTTTGACGCCCATCTACGTTGCGTTGTTACGTGAATCGCGGGCACAATTGTACCGATGAAGCGAGAAAGCGCCGAACGGAACCATCCGGAAGAGGTCGACATTGACAACACGAGGTAACAAAATCGGCATCTTGACCGGCGGCGGTGACGTGCCAGGTCTGAATTCCGTGATCAAGTCCGTCGTCTATGGCGCGAGCGAGATCGGACGTCCGGTGACCGGCATTCGCAAGGGGTGGGAGGGACTGACCAATCTAACCGGGCCAGATGACGCAACTTATGTAATGCCACTGAATCGCGAAAACACACGCACTATCGACCGTTCCGGGGGCACGATGCTCCACACTTCGCGCACCAATCCGCGGCGCGTCTCCGAATCGAAGCTGCCTCCGCATCTCAAGCGCGATGATCTCAGGGAATATCCCTTCGATGGCAAAGCCTTCAATTTGACGGGACTGGTGCTGCGCAATCTCGAGCTCCTAGGCATTGACTGCCTGGTGGCGATTGGCGGGGACGACACGCTTAGCTTCGGCTCGGCGCTTTCCGCGGCGGGTTTTCCGGTGATCGCGATTCCGAAGACGATGGACAACGACGTCCAGGGCACGGAATATTGCATTGGATTTTCCACGGCAGTGACGCGCGCCAAGCAATCCATCACGCGCCAGCGCACCACGGTAGGATCACATGAACGCATCGGCATCTTCCGCATTTTTGGACGCGACGCCGGATTTACATCCCTCTATACCGCTTATGTGACTTCCACGCGGTGCCTGATCCCCGAGCATCCGTTCGATCTCGACCGCGTCATAAGCTTGCTGATGGAAGATAAGACCAATAATCCGAGCCAATATGCGTTGATCGTGGTTTCCGAAGGCGCCATCTGGACCGAAGGACACGTGAAGGAGTACGGCGATGCCGATGCATACGGCCATCGCAAGAAGGTCGACATCGGCCAGGCACTCGCCGAAGAAATACGCCGGCGCACCGGCCAGGAAACCATGGTCAGCGATCTGACATACGATCTGCGCAGCGGCGAGCCGGATTCAATCGACCAGATCGTGGCCATCACCTTCGCGAATATCGCGGTTGAACTGATTTCCAATGGCACGAGCGGGCGCATGATTGGCGTCCAGCAAGGCTGCTACACGCACGTGCCGCTACCCGACGTTTCGCTCGGCGCCCGCCGAGTGGACGTAGGGACCATGTACAACACGCAGCGCTATCGCCCGAATTACAAGTCGAAATTGGGCGCGCCTTTATTTCTTAGTGGCTTTTGAGGCTCATCACCGCAAGTCTCGCACGTAGCGGCGCAGGCCGGGCGCGCCGGTCGCTGCTTCGAACTCTGGATTTCGTTTCTCGTCGTGAAATTTGAATCCGCCCTTGGCGTAGGCACGCTCCGCCGCATCGTTTCCGATATAGAACGTGATTTGGACCCGCCGCGCTCCATTGCGCTCGGCTTCCGCAAGGGCTTGTTCTAACAATTCGACGGCAATCCCCCGCCCGCGGCGCGCCGGCAGCGTGGCAACGTTCTCGATTGCCCACGAGTCATCATCGGATTCCAATGTGCACGCGAAAATATATGCGCCTCGCTGCCACATAGCCTGCTGCGCGGCTTCGTTCCACCCCAGGTCCCGCGCGACCTCTGTCATCGCTTGCTGCGAAAGTGGATACGCATCGCCCGCACGAAATGCCGATAACGCGGCCACGGGAATTCCATCCTGCTCCGCCACCAGAAATCTCGAATAATGCCACCAGGAACGCGTCAGTGTCAGCGTCAGGCGCCGAAGATAATCGAGCCGCGCCGCCTCTGGGCCTTCCAGCACGATATCGAACCATCCATTGGCCAGATGCGAGCGTGCGGCGAAGAGAATTGCCCAGGCGAGAAACTCGGCATCGTCCTGGCGGGCCGGTCGAATCGAATGAGCCATTTGGGGCATCGAATCTGGCGCCGAATTAGGCGCAGCGTTGTTAGGCGCTACCTGGGCTTTCGAGTATAATGGAAGTTCCCCGCGGGCCTAGCGACGCGAATGTGTCTCATAGTTTTTCTTCGCGCAGACCGGCCTGCAGACAGGAGTTTTCACATGAAAGAAGGCATTCATCCCGACTATCATCCGGTGACGGTGCACTGCGCTTGCGGCAATACTTTTGAAACGCGCTCGACCTTCAAGGGCAACCTGATCCGCGTCGAAATCTGCTCGAACTGCCACCCATTTTTCACCGGCAAGCAAAAGCTGGTGGACACGGCGGGACGCGTGGAGCGCTTCCAGAAGAAGTACGCGGATAAAGCTGCAGCCAGCAAGAAGTAGCAATCTATAGCCCATCGTCTTTTTACACCGGCTTCGCCAAGTGAATCCACCGCGAGCCGGTGTACAATGTCGCAAAAATGGCCACGCAATTGTCTCCCGTGCCGGATTCACCGCTGGTCGAAACGGCCGTGCCGCGCGTCACGCTGCGCAATTCGTTCGCACACCCCTTTGATTCCGCGATGGCGGCGGCCCGCACCTGCTATTCGCCGCATCTCGTCGGGCCGGAAGAAATCACCGAAAAGCACCGCGTCACCATTGGTTCGGGCACGTATTTCGGCGGGCATCACACCGTCTACCAGCATGCGCATTTCGAGTTCGGACTGGAAAACGTAAGCCGGCAATTCGTCTGGGCGTTTCTGCACGCGCATCCGTTCTACAATTCCGAGCAGCAAAGCCAGCGCTATGTGCGCCTCGATCGCGCGCAAGCCTACATCCCCGGCGAAGCCTTGTGGTTTGGCCCCGCCGAGCGCGTCATTTACGAGAAAGCAGTCGCTCGCGCCTGGGATTATTACCGCGAGTTAACGCGCATGCTCGAGCCAGCGGCTCGCGCGATTTTGAACGACATCTGGCACGTGGATTCGGCGTCACATGCCAAGCGGGTGCAAAAAGTGGAGCGGCAGTCGGAAAAGCGAGCGATCGAAGTGGCGCGTTACGTGCTGCCGGTGGCGGCGTTCACCACTATGGTGCACACGCTTTCGGGCATCGTGCTCTATCGGCTCTGGCGGATGTGCACGGCGAGCGACACACCTGTTGAAGCGCGGCGCGTCATCGGCGAAATGGTAGCGCGCGTCCGCGAAGTGGATGCCCAATTCTTCGACCGGTTCGACAACGAGCCGATCGACGAAGTGCCTGAGTGGAAGATAACAGCCCACGATGGCGAGCCGTTTGCCCACGAATTCGACGCGCGGCTAGCCGGCCTCACCTCGCGCCTTGTGGATTATTCGCCGCGAGCAGTCGCATCGATCGCGGACGCGTACCGTGCCGTCGCCGGCCTTACCACCGCGGAATGCCCGGATACCAAAGCGCTCGACCGCGTCCTGAATCCCGCGCGCAATCCCTATCGCCGCGAAACGCTCGACGTGGGCGTGCATGCCCCGATGATGCGGGCGCTGGAACACGCTCATTTCACCTTTGCAAAAAAAATCAGCCATACAGCCGACAGCCAGGATCAGCGGCATCGCATGGTGCCCGGGGCGCGCCCGCTCCTCACGCTCGCCGATACGCGTTCGCCCGACTACATCACTCCCATGTTGATCCGGGATAATTCTCGCGCGCTCGAAATCTATCAGCGCGCAATGCACGACGCCTGGACTGCGAAAAACGAATTGCTCGCTCGCGGCGTACCCCTCGAATTCGCACTTTATCTGCTGCCCAACGCAAAATCGATTCGTCTGGTAGAGTCCGGCTCATTGCTGCACCTGCTGCACAAATGGACCATGCGCACATGCTTCAACGCGCAGGAGGAAATTTATCAGGCGTCGATCGAAGAAGTGGAACAGGTGCGGGCCGCGCTTCCCGCGCTCGGTCGCTATATCGGCCCTCCTTGCTATCTGCGCGCGGGAATTTCCAC
>JASHRI010000318.1 GCA_030037435.1 Candidatus Acidiferrales bacterium
CATCCATATGCTGGTGCGCGCAGAATACGCGAGCGACTACGACGCAGTAGTCGCGCGGAAGCTCGCCTACATCCTGGCAGGCGGTAGCATCACGGCGCCCCAAACGGTTCCCGAGCAATACGTTCTCGATCTCGAGCGCGAAGCGTTTGTCAGCCTCTGCGGCGAGCGCAAGACTCAAGAGCGCATTGCCCACACACTGAAAACCGGCAAGCCACTCCGCAATTAAGTCCCCAAGGGGCTGATTTGCGCTCCTAGCGGCAGTTTTCACCTTCGACACCAAAAACTTCGAAGTTAAGCAACTTTTTCACGGGTCGCGTGTTCCTAGTAGCGAGTCGAGTTGTGTTCGGGAAGCGTGTGGGCTGAATTTTCCCGGGGGACAAGGGCGCCGGTTTCATTTTTGCCGCGTGAAGCAATTTCCCAGGAACTCTCCGGCCCGCAATTCGTAAGAATCGTTGACAGGCACTTCGTGCGCGCGCGGTGGCGCGCGTAAATCATCTGCAGAAACCTGGAGCATAGGGCCATGCGAACCAAAATTGCGTCCGTTTCACTTGCGGTTGTTGCGTTTAGTGCCTTGACTCTGCTGGCTGCCTGCGGCGGAGGGAGCAGCAGCGGCAACGGCGGTGGTTCGGCACCCAGCTCCGGTAACGGAGCTTCTCTCGTTATCTCGGTTTATCCGGCTACGGCCAGCGTGCCTGCAAGCCAACAGGCCCAAGTGCAATTTACAGCTTTCCTGGCGAGCCAGTCAGGCGCGACATTTACCTGGAGCGTGAACGGCGGCTCCAGCAATGGCACGATCAGCTCCACTGGTCTCTACACACCTCCATCCTCTGTGCCAAGCCCCGCAACCGTGACGGTCACGGCCACAGACACGAGCGCTACGAATGAAATTGGGACGGCGACGGTCACACTCGTTGCCGCTTCAGGAGTCATCGTGAGCCCGGCGGCGCTTGCGATTCCGGCAGGCGCAACGCAGACATTCACGGCCGAAGCGAATGGCACGGCCATAGCGTCGCCGACATGGTCCGTGAACGGCACGGCGGGCGGAAACGCTACGGTTGGCACAATCACGGCGGGCGGTGTTTATACAGCTCCGTTGACGCCTCCAGCAGGAGCGTCGGTGACGATCACCGCGACGAGCGGCGCGGGTACAGGCACTGCCACGGCGAATGTTGTGTACTCCAATGCTTCGCTCAACGGCTCGTACGCCTTCTCGTATGCCGGGCAAGACAGCGGCGGCCCGCTGGCAGTTGCAGGCAGTTTCGCTGCAAGCTCAACGACCGGGCAGATCACCGGCTTGGAGGATTACAACAGTTTGAACTTGGGCGTTCCTGCGCAAGCCGTGCCGATCAGCGGCATGTACACCGTAAATCCCGACGGCACGGGAACGGCGTCGCTCACTGACAATGAGTTGAGTCAGACGGAGACTTGGCAGTTCACCCTGGGCCCGGGTTCGGCGGGAAGCTCGGCGCAACACGTCATCCTCGTGAGATTTGATTCGTCGGCCACAGGTAGCGGCGCGATGGACCAGCAGAACCTGGCGCAGCTCGGCGTCTCGTCGTTCTCAGGCACTTATGTATTCGGGCTTTCAGGCTTCGACGTAAATCTCGCTCCGCTGGAATTTGCGGGGCGATTCAACGCTAGCGGTGGCGTGATTCCTGCGGGCTCCGGCGAGCAAGATATCAACGACGCTGGTTTCACGCAGGCGAGCGCGGATATCTCGCTGAACGGTTCTTACACCGCGGACTTGAACAATCCCGGTACGGGCCGAGGAATCGTCACGCTGGTGAATTCGAGCAGCGTCTATCCTTGCAGTTGCGGTTTCTCGTTTTACATGGTCGACAGCACGCACCTGAAGGTTGTCGAAATCGACGAGAGCGCCGCGCTGGCCGGCGATTTCTACCTTGCGCCCAGCACTGCGCCCGGATCCTATTCGCTCGCAAACCTGAATGGCCATTATGCGTTTACATTCGGCGGCGCGGACCTTAGTAACGATTTCGCATACGCGCAGGGCGGAGTGATGGTGTCCAACGGCAGCGGCGGAATCACCGGCGGCGAAATCGATACCAACGATGGGGGTAGCGCGCAGCTTGCGCGTTCTCTGACGGCGACAAACTACACCGTCGACGCAAACCTTGGCCGCATTGCAGTGCCGCTCACATTTGGGGGGAGGACGATCAACTTCGCGGCGTATCAGGCGGCCAACGGATCGCTGGAAGTCATTTCGCTCGATCCGACGCTGATGAGTTCAGGCCTCGCCTTCGCGCAGACGAGCACCGCGGCGCCCGCCAGCAATGTGGCGATCAATCTGACCGGCATCGTCAATTCGAGCGGCAATGAAGAGGACGTAGTCGGGCAGTTTACGATCCCAAGCTCTGGCAGCTTGATCGGAAACATCGCGATCAACAACTCGGGCAGCACCGCTTCGGGCGTGACGCTTAATACCGGAAGCACACTTGGCGCGCCGGATTCGAATGGGCGAGGAACCGGGACGATTCAGACGCATCTGGCCACATTCCCGCTGGCCTATTACGCGGTCGACGGAAATACAACGTTGCTATTCGAAACCGATAGCTCGCGAACGGTGCTCGGAACGCTCGCCAAGCAGTTCTAGGAGATTTCGAAACGCAGCCATCCGGGCGTGTTTCGCCCGGATGCACGGCCGAGTTTCTCCCTTCTTTCGCCAATTATCCGGCATTGTGTTGCCCTTTTCGGCGAATCTTCTCCACAAGTACGAACGTACTATTGCCGGAAATTGTCGCGCCCGCCGAAAATCCCTTTAGGAAACGAAATTCCAGCCGATTTAGAGGGGGGCGGCCTAGGCCGCTGGTGCCGTCATGACGCAATTAAAGGATACGCTCGAAATCGGATCCCACTCCGCCGAAACCGTCGCTTCACAGCCGAGCGGCAAGCCGAAGCCAGATTCAGGGCACTCGCGCTCCGATGCCGTATCGCTGGAAGTACCCGTGAAGGTCCACGGCTCGCGCGTCACCGAAGCGACCCGCGGCACGACGCCGCGCATGGAACCGTTCGAAGAGCAAGCCACCACGATGATCGTGTTCCCTCAGGGCGGCGTGCTGCGAATGTCGACGGCGGTCGTCGCGGGGCAAGCGGTGGTGCTGACGAACCTGCGATCTCAGCAAGACGCGATTTGCCGAATATTGAAAGTTCGCGCATACAGCGCCTCGCAGAGCTACGTCGAACTGGAGTTCACCAACCGCCAGCCCGGCTACTGGGGCGTCTTTTTCCCGTCCGACGGTGCCGACGCGCCGAGAGTCGTCGCACCCGTTGCGTCCGCTCCGATGCCGGAAGTCTCGGTGCACATTCCCGCAAACGCAGAAAGGCGCGCACCCGAAATTTCCATGCCGCCCGCGGCTCCGCCGATGCCCGTCCAGCAGGCGGACGCGCCGGCGCAAGTGAAGCCGGCGGGATTGCCGCAGTCGAAACTGCCGGAATCTCATTTCGTCTCGATTGGTGCGCGTGAAGAAGTGCAGCCCGCGGCATCATCCACGATCTCAGCGCATCGGGATTCCCTCGTCGAGAGCGAAAAGAAAGCGCGGTTCGCGGAGACTCCCAAGCAGAGCGCTCCGGCCGCTGCCCCCATTGTTCCGCCATTGCCGGTCAGCCATGCGTCGCTGTCGATGGCCGAACTGCGCGGCGACGCGCATCCTGCGCCGTCAATGCCGGTCCCAAGTAGCGCAGCTCCGGTGCACTTTGAATCTGCCGCGCCAACTGTGCCGGACAGCGCGCCGGCCGAGGAACACAGCCGCATCGCTAGCGCTTCCAGCCACGCGCCTAAAGAAGTTTTTGGCGTCCGCCTTGATTCCTCCATCGGGGTATCAGCCGGGGAAGAAGCGTCGCAAGGAACAAATTGGATCATGATTGCCGCTGCCGCGGCGCTGGCGCTCGCACTGGCCGGTGGCGGGCTCTACTACTACAGCACCCGATCGGCGAAGTCTGCAGCTAACTCGGTCGGCGCGACATCCACACAATTCTCGAATAGCAACAGCAACACCACCGCCGCCGCGCTGCCTGCGAATCCGAGCGTGGGCAGCGTGACGGCGCCAATCGAACAGCCGCCAGCCACAGCCAATCCTCCGGCCGTAAGCGAAGCTCCCGCGCCAAGCGAGCCGATTTCCAGGTCCCGCGCATCTTCATCTGTGTCGGTAGCACGGTCCAGCAGAGCCTCATCTGTTGAGACGGAAGCTCCGCAACCGAGCGCTCCTGAACATCCGGCGTCGTCCAGTTCGTTGCCCAGCACCTTCGGCGCACTCAACGCTCGACCGGTAACCTCCTCAAAGCACAACACAGACGTGGGCGCAGCGCCCTCGCTCGACACTGGCGAGGCCCCTTCCGTTGACGGCGCATTGGGGTCTATCGCAGCACCTACGCTCGCTGCTCCAGAGCCAGCCAAGCCCGCGGCGAATGCGACTGGCCCGGTTCGAGTGGGAGGTAACGTCAAGCCGCCCAAGATCATCTCGTCCACCTTGCCGGATTATCCGTCCATCGCTCGCAATGCGGGTGTCGAGGGCGCGGTAGTCATCGAAGTGGTGATCGACAAGACTGGCAAAGTGACTGGCGAGCACGCGATCTCAGGCCCATCAATGCTGCGCCCTCCTGCTCTCGATGCGGTTCGCCATTGGAAATATGAGCCTTCGCTGCTCGACGGTCAGCCGATCTCCGTGGAAATGCTCGTTACGATCCAGTTCCACCGGTAGGAACCTGCTGGAATCGACGGTCTCTTCGCACGCACCCGCACGCCGCTGCGCTGTTGCATTTTCCTCGTCGCTGGCATCCAATGAGGTAGTCTGCGCGAATATGTCTGCTGATCCGGCCGAGGTGGACCATGCGAGAAGCGGTGATTGTAAGTTCCGTGCGTACGGCCGTGGGCAAGGCGCCTAAGGGCGCGTTGCGCGCCACACGTTCTGACGACCTGGCCGCGCGCGTAATTCAGGAATCGATCGCACGCGCGCCGGGTCTCGAAGCGAAAGACATTGAGGACGTCGTCATCGGCTGTGCTATGCCGGAGGCGGAGCAGGGAATGAATCTGGCGCGGATCGCTTCGCTGCGCGCCGGCTTGCCTGTCACCACCACTGCGATGACCATCAATCGCTTCTGCTCGTCGGGTTTGCAGGCGATCGCTATTGCAGCGGAACGTATCATGGCGGGACAGGGCGAAGTGGCCATTGCCGGCGGCGCCGAATCGATGAGCATGGTTCCCATGGGCGGCCACAAGGTCTCGCCGAATCCGTGGTTGATGGACCACTATCCGGACACGTACATCAATATGGGTCTCACCGCTGAAAATGTTTCGCGGAAATATTCCATCACTCGCCAGCAGGCCGATGAATTTTCGCTCGCCAGCCACCGCAAGGCTCTCGCTGCCATCGCGGCGGGCAAGTTTAAGGACGAAATCGTGCCGGTTGAGGTCTCCTACACACTGCTGGATAACGGCGGAAATGGCAGCAATGGTGCGGCGCGGCCGAGAAGCGTCAAGCTAACCTTTGACACGGACGAAGGGCCCCGTGCCGACACATC
>JASHRI010000026.1 GCA_030037435.1 Candidatus Acidiferrales bacterium
GAAACCATCATCGCCCCGAGCAGCGGCGCAAAATACCGCCAGGCCATCCGCGACGCCCGCTCGAACCTCGCAGCCGCCTCGAATTCCATCACGTGCGGAGGCAGCAGCGCGTCGCGCAGGTTGGCGCCCGCGAGCTGCCTTGGCACCAGGCCCATCGCTGTTTCTACCGACGCGCCCTCCAGATTTGCGCCCTCCAGGTTCGCGCCCACCAGGCACGAATCTTCCAGATCGGCGCGCACCAGACAGGCGCCGCGCAAATCGGCCAGCAGCAGGTCGGCGGCGCGCAAATTCGCATCGTGCAGGTCCGCGAAACGCAAATGGACGCCGATCAGCTCGCTGCCTTCAAGGTCCGTATCCGATAGGTCGGCCTTCTCTCCCGCCATGCCCTTCGTGTCGAGCCACTCTCGATGGCTCGCCAGTTTTTCTTCGAGAGCCCAATCACGCGACGGCGGCACTGGCTCGGGCTGCAAATGCTCGCTGGTGGTGCGAACAGGGGCTGAGCGCACTGTCGGATGTTCACCAGCGGCGTGCTCATCATGGGAATCTTCTGCGGGCTCGGCTTGCGTCTTTTTCGCCGGACCGCTGCCTGCCGCTTCGCCGGAATCTTCATGTCTCGCGGCAGATTTTTCGTCCGGTGAAGTACCCCGCCAATGTCCGTGCGGTACCACGGCGGGCCTATCGACTTGCGGCTCGCTGTGGCCAGCACGGCCTGAGTCAACATTCGCCTCCATCGGAGCCGTGTTTGACTGCACAGGTTGGTGTGCAGCCTTCGGCTTCGACGCAGCCAGAATCGGCGCGTCCGCAGCTTCAATCCGAGCTTCAGCGGCTAAATTCCGCCTCGCATCAATCGCTGATTTCGCAGATGCTCCCGCGGATTCCGCAGGCAAAGCGGATGGCGCTTTTGTTGCGACTGTCGACGCCGGTTCGATCGAGACAGCGGCGGCGGGTTGCGGGTCGGTATCCGTTTCCGGCCCGAAAATCGCAGCCAGAGTTTCCGCGGCAGATGGGAGCGCCCCAGTCGACACGACCCCGCTTTCAGGGTCGACGCGAGCAACTTCGACCATTACCGCGCCGGCTGACTCGGTTCGCCCTTCCGACTCTTTGGTGTCGGCGGTACGCTCTTCGACGGCTGTACCACCAAACAAACGTTGAAACAGCGACGGCATTCGATCGTCCCTTTCCCCTTGGGTCACACAACCAGAATCGCAGACTTCCGAGGTCAGACACGGGCAGTGCCCGCACCTCTCGCCCTTGTAATTTTAGTCTGGATTGAAACTCGTTCCCGATTATCATGTCTTCCTGTTTCCGAAATCTCTCCTGTACGAACGTTCAACACCTGTACAGCTGGCCCGGCGTACGGCGAAACAAGATAGCTGCGTCCCCTGGCAGGCTTAGTCACGGTCATCTCGATCCTCGCCCCTCCGCGCCTGTCATCCCGAGCCCTGCCTCTGGGCGAGGGACCTACTCTCCGTAGGAAGGAATGTCTTCGAAAATAGCCAGGGCCTAAGCGCAGTGACGCCGGACTGTTTTGCTTCCAAGCGCTTCCTCTCCGCGTTAATATCGGCTCGCTTTTCGGCGAGCGCGTGCTCGTCACGACGGTCGCTTGAATTTCGAAGGAGCGTCGAGCAATGTCCGTAGTGCTTCCACCAAACGTTTCCGAAAAGGATTTTCAAAAGGCGCTCGCCGCATTCGCTGGCGTGGTGGGCCGGCAATGGGTGCTCGCGACCGACGAGGACCGCGATTCCTACATGGACATCTACGCGCCCGGCGACGCCGATCAACACATTCCCAGCGCTGCGGTCGGCCCTTCTTCTGCCGAGGAAATTCAGGCCATCGTCCGAATCGCCAATGAATACAAAGTCCCGCTGTGGCCTATCTCCCGCGGCAAAAATCTTGGCTACGGCGCCGCTGCTCCGCGCATGACCGGCACAGTCGTCCTCGACCTTGGGCGCATGAAACGCATCATCGACGTGAACGAGCGTTTCGGCTACTGCCTCATCGAACCCGGTGTTGGTTTCTTCGATCTGTTTGATTATTTGCAGCAGAACAAAATTCGGCTCTGGATGTCGATTCCCGCGAATGCCTGGGGCAGCGTGGTTGGCAACGCGCTCGAGCGCGGCTATGGCTACACTCCCTACGGTGACAACACCTCGCACATCTGCGGCATGGAAGTGGTTCTCGCCAATGGCGAAATGGTCCGCACCGGCACCGGCGCCATGTCCAACAGTCCCTGCTGGCAGCTTTTCAAATACGGATACGGCCCTTCGTGGGACCAGCTGTTTTGCCAATCAAATTTTGGCGTCGTCACCAAGATGGGCCTGTGGCTGATGCCGGAACCTGAAGCAACTCTCGGCTTGGACATGCAACTCCCCAATCCCGACGATGTCGGCTGGGCGATTGATGCGCTCCAGCCGCTGCGGCTGAATGGCGTGCTGCTGCAAAATCCCAGCATCGGCAATTCGCTGCGTTTCGTCGCCTCGGCCACGCAGCGCAGCCAGTGGTATCAGGGCGAGGGCGCGTTGCCCGACGACGTGCTCGCCGAGATTCTGAAAAAATCCGGCTTCGGCTGGTGGAATATCAGCCTGCGATTGTATGGCTACGACGAAGTGAACCAAGTCCACGCCCGCATCGTCAAAGATGCTTTTGCTCCCCACACCAAGCAGGAATTCAAAGTTTCCGAATGGCATCGCGGCGATTCCATCGAGAATTCCGGAGCCGGCGTTCCCAGCGTCAATCCTCTGCAAATCATCAACTGGCGCGGTGGACGTGGCGGGCACATCGGATTTTCGCCCACCCTGCCTGCTAAGGGTGATCTGGTGCTCAAGCAGTTCCACAGCACGAAAAAACGCTACGAAGAAATTGGCGTCGACTACTACGGATCGTTCACGCTCTTCGATCGCTACACCACCAACGTAAACATGATGATCTACGATCGCGACGATGCCGCGCTCACCCGCAAGGTCCGCGACCTCTTCAAAGTTCTCGTCGCCGATGCCGCCAAGGAAGGATACAGCGAATATCGCACGCACATTTCCTACATGGACGACGTCGCGCGCACCTTCGACTTCAACGATCACGCGCTATTGCGCCTAAATGAGCGCCTCAAGGACGCGCTCGATCCCAACGGCATTCTTGCGCCTGGCAAGCAAGGCATTTGGCCCAAGGCGTATCGCGCGAGCCAGGCATGAGCGGCAAGCATTACTTCTCGATTGTGGCGTTCGTGATTTGCGGATTGGCGGTAGCCGTCGTCGCGCGCCCGCGCTCGGAATCGAATGGCCTTACCGCCGATTCCTCCGCGCAGCAAATCGCACAGGGCGAAAAACTGTATGAGTCCCGCTGCGGCATCTGCCACGCCGCTCCTAACAACACAGGCTCGCTGATGCTGGCGCGGCGTCTTGGCAAGGACCGCTCTCTGCTCGCTCAGCGCACCGACTTGAAGGCCGACTACATCCGCAAGGTTTCCCGCGTCGGAATCGGCAGCATGCCGCCGCTCACTCGCATCGAGGTCCCCGATAGCGAACTCGACTTGATCGTCGCCTATCTCACGCGCCCCGAATCGGCGCGCGCCGCCGAGAAATCGCGCAGTTCGGGAGCCGCTCATGAATAGGCGCGATTTCCTCAAGGGCGCGGGAGCCGTCGCGGTTCCCGCTGCAATGCTCGCGCCGGGTTTCTCGCCGCTACACGCGCTCACCCTCCAGTTGACAGCCGCCGACGCAGCGCCCATCAGCGCCGTCGTGTACGACGAGCGCTACCCGGATTGTAGGACGTTCGCCGACGCGCTCGTTCGCCGCGGCGCCGCGCCGTTTCCCATCGCCGGCGATTCCGCGCGCCTCTGGTACGGCCCTCTAGCCGCGCATCTCTCGCGCCATCCGGGCCGCGTAGCCGGCATCGGCACGTACGCCGACTTTACGGTTTGCGCCTCCTGTGGCCGCGAGCAAAAACTGAGCCTGCTTTTCGAGGGTGCGCACGACGCGCGAAACGCTCCGAGCCTGGTTCATCGCCTTCGCGCCC
>JASHRI010000319.1 GCA_030037435.1 Candidatus Acidiferrales bacterium
GGCGGAAGGCCGGGCGCGGCCGGAGGCCAAAATGCCAATGGAAATGGGACGAATGCACAGGCAAACAACCGTCAGGGTGCGCGCGGAGGAAATGGCGGGCGAGGACAACTGCCGCCGGGGCTTGTGAACGCCATGCAGCAAGGGATGGCGAGCACTGGTTTTGAGCAGACGGATTTGACTGGCCAGGCCAATGGCAACGCTAACGGAAACGAACTTGGCGCCGAAGTCGCAGGCGGCATGAATGCGGAGGCTGGGCCGCCAGCAGCTTTGCCGGCGGGCGGATCTTCTTCCGATTCGTTTTTGCTGCAAGGTACAGTTGGGCAGGGATTGTCGCCCACGGGCCCCGGCGGCTTTGGGCCAGGCGGATTTGGACCGGGCGGATTGACGCCGCCTTCGCCCGGCGGCCCTGGCGGGCCAGGTGAGCCAGGTGAAATTGGAGCCGCGCAGGGATTTGGCACAGGTGGGGGCGCGCCGCAGGAAGCCGGAGGGGGTGGGCCAGGTGGAGGGCCGGGCGGAGGACCCGGAGGAATGGGCAGGCTTTTTGGCGGCGGCGGAGGGCGCGGTGGTGGCGGACGGGGCGGCGGCGGGCGGCTCTTTCGCCAACAAGTGAACCGCGTGCGATTCAGCTTTTATAATCGGCTGGGCGATTCGGCATTCGACGCACGGCCTTACGCAATCACCGGACAGCAGTCGCCCAAACTGGGCTATTACGACGATCAGTTTGGCGTGAACGCCGGTGGGCCGCTGAAGATTCCGCACGTCTATAACGGCAGCGACAAGACGTATTTCTTCGTGAACTACCAGCACGAGACGCAACAAAGCGCAGTCAACACATTCTCAACGGTGCCGACGCTCGATGAACGAAATGGATTCTTCTGCGGGACCACGCTCTATCAGCCATTCTCGAATCCTTCGACGCTGTTTCCGACCACGACCGACGCGAATTGTCCGGGGGGCATAGCACAGCAGGTTCCGATCAACAGCGCGGCGGAGGGCTTGCTCGGGTTCATCCCCAAGCCCAATCTGCCCGGCACGGTGCAGAATTACCTCCTGCAAGCGACCTTGCCCCAGAACAACGACATCGTGAACGCGCACGTGCTGCACACGATCAATTCCAAGTTCAATCTCAACGGAGGATATAACTTCAGTTCTCAGCGAGAAAACACACTAAGCAACTTTGCCGGGATTGGCGGCACCTCGTCGACACGCAGCCAGAACGCGACGCTGGGACTATCGCATAACTGGACATCGCGGCTGGTAGAGAACACTAGTTTCAATTGGAGCCGCAGCCGCGTGCAGACCCTGAGCGATAACTCATTTGGCCAAAATATAGCGGCGAATCTCGGAATCACCGGCGTATCCACGGAGCCGGTTGATTTCGGTATTCCTCAGATCAACTTCACAAATTTTTCGGATCTGAGCGACCCGATCCCATCGCTCGTCCGGAATCAGACGTGGCGGATCGACGACAATCTCAGTTGGGTGCACGGTCCTCACACTTTGCGCTTCGGCGGGGAAGTACGCCGCATGGACATCAACTCGAACTCTGCGCCAAACCCGCGCGGAGAATTCGTTTTCACGGGCGTTGTGACCAGCGAGATGGGGGCGGATGGGGTTGCTGTCGCGGGTACTGGAAGCGATTTCGCCGATTTTCTGCTGGGGCTGCCATTCAACACGAACGAGCAGTTCGGCAGTCCCAACACCTATTTCCGCAACTGGGGATTCGCGGCCTACGCGCAAGACGACTGGCGCGTGAACAAAGTCTTCACCTTGCAGTATGGCGTGAGATATGACGCGGTAACTCCGCCGATCGAACTGAACGACGCCATCGTGAATTTGAACATTACAAATTTGGCGAATGTTGTGCCCGTAGCATACGGTCAGCCGGGAATATCGAGCCAGGGTTACCCTCGCGCCCTGATCCATGGCAATTACACGAATTTCGCGCCGCGCATCGGAATTGCCTGGCAGCCGGGTATCAAACCCAAGACAGTGCTGCGGGCCGGGTACTCGATCTTCTACAACGAGTCAATTTACAACACCCTGGCGCGCGAATTGGCCTATCAGCCTCCCGTATCTGTAGCGCAAACATTGACCACAGCGGCGCCTCCGAACGAGCTCACGCTGCAGAATGGATTCGAACCGGAGACGAGTGGCGGGTTGCTTTTGAATACCGAGGGCGTCGATCCCTTTTACAAGAACGGTTACGCGCAAATTTGGACGCTCGGCACCGAAACGTCCTTTTCGCAGAACTGGATTTTGGATCTTACGTATACAGGCACGAAAGGAACCGATCTGGACGTGCTGCGCGCGCCGAATCGCGCACCTCTCGGCACGGCGCAAGTCGCCATTCAAGCGAATCGCATCGATCCAAACGCGACCGGGTACATCTTCGACCAGTCTGGCGCCAATTCGATCTACAATGCATTGCAGGTGCGAGTCATGCACCGGTTCACGCACGGCTTGATGCTGCAGGGCATTTATACCTACGGAAAATCGCTGGACGATGCAAGCTCGATCGGTGGTGGAGCGGCGACGGTAGAGCAAATCGACGGCGATCTGGCTGCGGAACGCGGACTTTCGACCTTTGATATTCGTAATCAGCTTCGGATGTTCTCCGTGTACCAACTGCCTTTTGGACAGAGAAACCGGTGGGCTAATCACGGTTGGGAGGCACGTTGGTTTGGCGATTGGCGGCTGATGAACATCTTCACGTGGCAGACCGGCACTCCTTTTACGGCGTTGCTCGGCGGCAATGCATCCGATAACGGCACGGGCGCGAATTTTTCGCTTCGCGCGCAGCAGGATGGAAATCCGAATCTGGGAATATGCGGCGGCTCGGCGCAGGAGTTTTTCAATACGGCGGTATTTAGCGTGCCTCCGGTGGTAAACGGTCTGCCGACCTACGGCAACGAGCGCCGCGGCGCGATCGAAGGTCCGTGCTCGATCAATTGGAACATGTCAGTCGCCAAAACGATTCGCTTTGGTCCCGAGCGCCGCCACGTGATGAATATTCAGTGGCAGATCCAGAACCTGACGAACACACCCAACTTCAACGGGATCGGCACCACACTCTTGCCCGCCACGGGCGGGACGGCAACTGGACCTGCAGAGTCGTTCTTTGGACGCGTGACGAGCGCCGGGGCGATGCGGTCGATGACTTTGATGGTGCGGTTTAATTTGTAGCGACCAGCGGATAGCCGTGCGCAGACAGATGCCATGAGGGAACAGGCAAAGGCGGGGCAGGTGGGTCGGATCAAGGAAGGCTTCAGGGATTTCACTCGCCGAATCTTGATTGCGACGCTGGCGGCGGGCTTGTGTTTAATTTCGGGGCCCGAATTGCAGACTCACGCGCAGCAGCAGTCGACGACGGGCGCGGCAGACTCTAACACCGTGCAGATACCAGCGCAGCGGCAGGCGCGGCCGCGGCAACAGCAAGGACCCAGCGTGCTGCGCGCGCAGTCTGAAATGGTCCGAATCGACGTTGAAGTCACGGATAAAAAGGGACGGCCAGTCAAGGGACTGAAGCCGGATCAATTCGTGGTGACGGACAATGGCAAGGCGCAGAAGATCTCCGTGTTTTCGTATTCGGACGTGGAAAAGATCGAGACGGCGGGGCCAGAGAATAATGCCGCGCCGATTGTCGTTGCTGTCGACAGTGGTACGCCGAACGCACCCTCGGCCGATCAAATCAGCGATCAGGTGCGCGATCGGCGCATGATCGTGCTGTTCTTCGATCTAACGTCGATGGAGACAGACGACATTTTGCGCGCGCACGCCGCTGCCGAGAAGTTCGTTAAGCAGCAGATGACTCCAGCGGATTTGGTAGCGATCGTGACGTTTGGCTCGAATCTGGCCGTGCTGGCAAACTTCACGAACGATCGCGCAACGCTCGAAAGGGCGGTCGCGAAACTCGTGCCCGGAGCTGCTTCGCAGCTCGCGAATCCGCTGTATGCTGCAGCGGAGGACGGCGAATACGATGTGCAGCAGGATACGGGAGCGGCGTTTACGCCGGATGAGACGGAGTTCAACGTCTTCAATACCGATCAGAAACTTGCGGCAGTGGAGGGTTTGGCGAACGTGCTGGAAGGGATTCCCGGACGGAAAGCACTGGTGGAGTTTTCCGGCGGAATTACCCAGACGGGCGAAGAAAATCGAGCCGAATTGGAATCGGCCACCGATGCCGCAAACCGCGCAGATGTGTCCATCTATTCGATCGATGCACGCGGAATGTTCGCGACGCCGCCGGGTGGCGATGTGACAACCACCGCGGCAACGGGCACCTCAATGTTTTCCGGCGCCTCCGTTTATCACCAGACCGATCAGCGCGAAGATTCTCGCGACACACTTGCGACGCTTTCGACGGACACCGGCGGGAAAGCCTTCTTTGATCTGGGTGACCTGAGCGACGCGCTACCGCAAATCCAGCAAGACAACCGAGGATATTACCTGCTCGGCTACGGTCTGCCGTCGGATGTGAAGCGCGACGGAAGTTGGCGGGCAGTTCGCGTGAAGGTGAATGTACCCGGTGCGCACATCCGATACCGAAATGGCTACTACTCGCCGCGAGATTTTCAGCACCTCGAGAAAGCAGA
>JASHRI010000320.1 GCA_030037435.1 Candidatus Acidiferrales bacterium
TCGAGTAGCGCGAAACCCTCTCCGATGCAGCGACGCGGGCCGGCGCCAAACGGGAAATAGGCGCCGGGCGGAAGACGATTCGCAAGGCCGTCGAGCCAACGCTCGGGACGGAAGGCATCGGGATCGTCGTAGTAGCGCGGGTCGCGATGCATCACCCACTGCGAGAAGATGATCGTCGTGTCGGGAGCAAACACGTATCCGCCAAGCTCGCAGGTTTCCACGGTTTCGCGCGCCATGATGTAGGCCGGCGGATATAGCCGCAACACTTCGCTCATCACGGCTTGCAGATAAGGCAATTTTGCGAGATCTGCCGCGTCAAGAGCGCGCCCACCGAGAACGTCGCTCAGTTCCTGGTGCAACCGCTCATCTGCCGCTGGATTTCGACTGAGAGCGAACCAGGTCCAGGCGAGCATCTGCGCTGTAGTTTCGTGGCCGGCGATGAAAAGCGTCATGGCTTCGTCGTGAAGCTGCTGCGGAGTCATGTGGGTGCCGTCTTCGTCCATCACCGCCATCAGAAGCGCGAGTAGATCGTTGCGATGATTCGAGTTTCCCTCCGCGCGGCGTTCGGAAATGATTCGATAGACGAGCGAATCGATCAGTTCAAGTTCGCGATTCGCGCGGCGGTTTTGCGGCGTGGGCCAGCGCTCGGGAATGCGAAAGGGCGAGCGCTGGCGGCGGAGCGAATAGCGCATCAGAAAAGTCATTGCCTGGCCGACCTGGCGCGCTTCTCCGGGCAGAGTGCTGCTGAAGAGCGTGCGCACAGCAATGTCGAGCGTGAGCGCGGTCATTTCCTGGGAGATATTGCGCTCGTCGCCGTCGCGCCAATCGCGAATGTGCGCTTGGACGAGATCAAGCATCGTCGCGCCATACTCGGAAAGGCGCGCGCGATGGAAGGCCGGCTGCGCCAAGCGCCGCTGCCGGCGCCAGAATTCGCCTTCGCTGATCAGCAGTCCCTGGCCAAGCATGCGGGCGGTGATCCGACGCGTGAGTTCGCTCTTGTGAAATTTGGCTTGCTGGATCACAAGGACCTGATTGATCCAGTCGGGATGATTCAGCAGGATTCGTTCCTGGCGCATCACGTGGAAGCGGACAATATCGCCGTAGTCGCGAGCAAAGCCGCGCATGCCTTCGAGCGGGTCGCGGCGTATGTCCAGCACAGCGCCGAGAATCGGCAGGCCTTTCGGCCCAGGCGGCACGCGCTTTCCCTGCAAAGGCATGTGGCGATGCGCTCCCTCGATCTCCGTGGTGAATCATTCTATTCTAACTCGCCTGGAACTTTAGCTGGAGCGCCGCCGAGAATCCACAGCTGGCACGGCGCGCTATAATAGACGCGGCCCCACGCAATGCAGAGGAGGTTGATCTTGGCGACGGAAACGATCCGGCTGACGACGACAGCGAAATCCGCGGGTTGCGCCGCGAAGCTGAGCCCCAGCATTCTCGACGCCGTGCTGAAGCGGCTGCCGCCGACGAACGACCCAAATCTGATCGTCGGCTACGAAACCAGCGACGATGCGGCTGTTTATCGCATCAGCGATCAATTGGCCATGGTGCAGACCGTCGATTTCTTTACGCCGATCGTCGACGAACCAGAGCTATTCGGCCAAGTGGCGGCTGCGAATTCGCTGAGCGATGTATATGCAATGGGCGGGCGGCCGGTGTCGGCCTTGACGATTGTGGCCTTTCCAGCCGCGAGACCGCCGGAGATTCTGGAGCAGATTCTGCGCGGCGGCCTGGCCAAGATGACCGAAGCCAAATGCACGGTGGTCGGCGGTCACTCGATTCGCGACGATGAATTGAAGTTTGGCTATGCGGTGACCGGCCTGATCGACCCCGCGAAAATTTGGCGCAACGTGGGCGCGCGGCCTGGCGATCAGTTGATCCTGACGAAACCGATCGGCACTGGTGTGATTTCGACGGCGCTGAAGCAAGAGCGCGCGGATCCGACGTGGGTGGCCGCTTCCACGGCTTCGATGACGCGATTGAATCGCGAGGCTGCCGAAGCGCTGCATGAAGCTGACGATGCCGCGCCGGGCGCGCGGCCCGTGCATGCGGTGACCGACGTGACCGGCTTCGCACTGCTCGGGCACGCGCGGGAAATGGCGATCGGCAGCAACGTGTCGCTGCGAATCGACCACACGCGCGTCGCGTATCTTCCCGGAGCTGTGGAAGCCGCTCGCGGCAAGTTTTTCTCCGGCGGACTGGCGAATAACCGCGAATTCCTGGATGGCTGCGCGGGCTTTCTGCCCTCCGTGCCGGATGAATTTCGCGCACTACTTTTCGATCCTCAAACCTCGGGTGGATTGCTCGCGGCTCTCGCGCCCGAGTCCGCATCCGGCGCAATGGCGGCATTTGAGCGGCGCGGCATTCCCGCGCGGCTCATTGGAGAAGTTGTCGCCAAGCGCTCCCCTCTGATCGAAATCGCCTGAACGAATCGAATCGTGTACACTCGCCGTTCAGACCCTACATGGATCCAGTAACGCACGGAATCACGGGCGCGCTTATCGGCAAGGGATTTTTTTCGAAGCGCCAGCATCAGGTGGCGATTTTTGCTGCCATTCTCGGCGCGGTTGCTCCCGACGTGGACGTTGTCGCCAACTTCACGGGCGACCCGCTCGCGATTATCAAATACCATCGCGCGCTGACGCATTGCTGGGCATTCCTGCCATTCTTCGCAATGCTGATGGCGTGGCTGACGCCGCATGGACTCCATTTGCTGCAACGGAGATACGAGCGGCTTCGTGGACTTGAGTCGCCGTCGTTCGGAATGCTGACGCTGATTTACGGCGTCGGCATTGCCAGCCACATTCTGCTCGACGGAATGACTTCGTTCGGCACCCGCATGTGGTTTCCATTTTCGAGCACGCGCGTGGCCTGGGATTTGCTGTTTATCGTGGACTTCACGTTCGCGACGGTGCTGCTGGTGCCGCAAGTGATCGCCTGGATTTATCGCGATCCGCAAAGGAGCGGCAGCCGGGCGCTGAAGATGTGGGTGCTATTCACAGCTGGAACGTTCGTGTTCTGGACGCTCGCGCGGGCGGCCGAATATCCGTTTCATGTCCGGTCGGCAGTGATCGCGAGTGCGGTGCTGGCGGTGTGCTTTTTTGCGCCGGCGGCCGGTGGCCTGGGAGCGCGTGTTACACGCGCGGAGTGGTGCCAATGGGGCACGGTAGCCGCGATCGCGTATTTATTTTGTTGTTCGGTGGCGCATCACCGCGCGATGATCCGCGTGAAGACGTTTGCGGTTCAGAATCACATTACAGTCAACCGCATGGGCGCGCTGCCGATTCCGCCGTCCCTGCTCGATTGGGGCGACGCGATTCGAGCGCCGAACGGTATTTACGCGGCTCAGTTTGACCTGCGCACTCCCGCACCAGCGAATTTCCGCTTCATCCCCGATTCGCCGCCCGATCCATTCATCGAGCGGGCGTTCCAGCTTCCCCAAGTTCACTTGTACTGGCAATTCGTGCGATTCCCGTCGATTCTTAGCTTTACGCGCGATGACCACCACATCGTCGAGCTCGGCGAGAACCGCTTCTACAACCAGCGGCAGCGCAGCCCGCAGCCGTTCACCTATCAGCTGGTGTTCGATCCGCGTGGCAATCTGCTGGCGCAAGGCTGGCTGACGAATGGCATGATGCGCGAGCGCATGGAGAACACGGCACGGCATGCGAACGGCGGGAAGCAAGCGGATAGTAGTCCGTGAAAATTCTGCTCTTCAGCGATATCCATGGGGATCTTCGCGCGCTAGAGCGTGTGATCGCGCAACCGGCCGACGTGTACATCGACGTGGGAGACCTGGCGACTTTTGGACGAGGGCTCGATCGCTGCGGCGAAGTGCTGAAACCGCTGGGCAGCAAGCTCTGGCTGCTGCCGGGAAATCACGAGACTCACGAACGGACGCGCGAGCTTTGCCAGCGCTATGGCTTCGTCGATTTTCATCGCCAGACACGAACTCTCGGCGCAACGAAGTGGGCTGGACTGGGATACAGCAACATCACGCCATTCAGCACGCCGGGCGAATATTCGGAGGAAGAGATCGCGAGCGCGCTAGCGGCTTTCGACGGAATCGAGGGATTGTATCTGGTGGTGCATTGCCCACCGAAAGATACCAAGCTTGACGAATTTGCCGCTGGAAAACACGCCGGCAGCACCGCGATACGCAGTTGGGTGGAACGAAATCAGCCCTCGTATCTTTTTTGCGGACACATCCACGAAACTGCCGGAATGCAGGACCGCCTGGGCGCGACGCAGTGCATCAACGTGGGCAAGCAAGGACATTCGATCGAAATCTAGGCAGGAAACGCGGGCGGCTTGCAAAGATCTATTTCCGCGCAGTGACTGCGTAGATCACAAGCTGCCGGTGATCGCCCGTGCCCTCGCTAACGGTACGCACGTCGGCGGCGCTGGACAATTCCAGGTGAATGATGCGCCGCTCGCGCGACGACATTGGATTGAAGCGAAATGGCTGGCCGGTCTCGCGCACGCGCTGCGCGGCCACGCGCGCCGACAGTTTTAATTCCTCAAGCCGCTCGGCGCGATAGCCGCCGCAATCGAATCGCACGCGATCGTGCAAGCGCCGGTCGAGCCGCAGCCAGCGATGGGCCAGGTGTTCGAGCGCCAGCAATAGTTCCGCACCCTGCTCCAGCAGCAATTCCTGATCGGGGCCGCGGAACGAGATCAGGAGTTCGTCCTCTCGCGAGATGGCGTTTCCCGGCTCAGGCGATGCGATCTCGTAGGAAATTTCGAGCCCCATTTCCCGCACCGCCTGATCGAGGAAGCGCCTTAGCGCTTCAGCAGCGCGCTCGCAATCGAGGGGCGGAGGAGGAGTTTGTGGTTCGCTGCGACGGACCGGCCGTGGCCCGCCGTGAATGCGGCGTTCGCTCATTGGGTTTTCTTCTTCTTGAACGGGCTTTTCGGCGCGGGGAGCGGCTGCGTTCGGTTGAGATACACCTGCTGGCCGGCCCCGACCAAGCTGCTGGTGAAGATATACAAGTTTAACCCCGCCGACAAATTGATGAAAAAGGCGGCCATAAAAATCGGCATCCATTTCATCATTTTCTGCTGCGACGGGTCGACTCCCGTGACTTGCGGTGTCAGCTTCGTCGAAAGATACGTCGCGAATCCCATCGCGATTGGCAGCACATAAACCGGATCTTTGATCGAGAGATCGTGAATCCACAGAATCCACGGAGCGTGGCGCAGCTCGATCGAAGCGATCAGGACGCGATCGAGGGCCCACCAGATCGGTAGTTGAACCAGCATCGGCAGACAGGCGCCGATCGGCAGCGGATTCACGCCGTGCTTCTGGTACAACTCCATGATTTCTTCATTCATCTTCCGGCGGCGCGGATCGCGCATCGAATATTTCTTGTAGCGATCCTGAATCGCGCGCATCTCCGGCGCTACCTTCTGCATCTTGCGCATCGACTTCTGGCTCATCAGCCGCAGGGGAAAGAGCGGCAAGTTGATCGCGAGCGTCAGGATCACGATGGCCCAGCCGTAATTCGGGATGTATTTGTGCGTCCATTGCAGGGCGTAGAGCAGCGGCTTGGCGATCACACTGGTCCATCCGAAATTCACCAGCTCCCCGAGCGACGGCCTTACGGCGCTTAGCACCGCCAAATCCTTCGGTCCCACGTACAGGCGCATTTTCAACGGAGCCGCGGCAGTACTTCCCGCAGCCATCGATGCCACCGGATCGGACTCCTGCTTGCCGCTGACGGTCACGTTGTGCCATTGCGTCCAATCCCACAGCGAGAGATCGCTGCCATCGGGAATGAAGGTGGCGGCGAAGAATGTGTCCTGAAGTCCCAGGAATTCCATCGGTCCGCCGCGAGCGAGCGGCTCGCTTGAATTTCCAGAGACACCGAGCTTGCCGTATTTCAGCGAATTGAGCTTGTCGTTTTGCTTGTAGAAAACGGTGACGAGTTTCGCCTCGCTGTCAACGGACGGGTCGCCGAATCCACCGCGCCAGGCCACCCCGCACGGAATCGGCTTGCCGTCGAGCGAAACCGACACTTCGATCGAAGTCTGGTAGTTTTGCGTAAATTTCAGCGTTTTGAGCACGTCCAGATGGCCGTTGCTCCAGTGCAGGGTCACTTCGGCGGGGGCATCGAGAGTGCCCTGTTCGGGAGTGATTTGATACAGCGCGGAGTTCACTTGCGCTTCCTGCTGCGCATCCTGAAGCATCAGCGAGAGAGGCCAGCCGAATTGCTGGGAGCTGTCGGCATGAACCAGGTCGATCGGTTTCGGCGGCGTCTCAAGATCGAGATATTTTTTCAGCTTCCAGCTTCGCACCACGCCGCCATGATTCGAGATTTCCACGGTGTAAAGGCCGCTGTCGACGGTGACGGTTTTTTCCGCCGTTGCCTCGACCGTTGGGATCACAACCGGCTTGGCCGGCGCAGCGTTCATTTGCGCAGTGCCAGGCGCGGGCGTTGTTACGGCCGCCTTTTGCCCGGGCGGCGGGCCGGGTTTGGGCGGTGGCGTGGGGGGAACGAAAAATTTCGTCCACAGCGCGAAGACGAGGACGGCCGCGAGGATGAACAGAACCATCCGGGTCTGATCGGACATCTCGCTCACTGCGCGTCACCCCTCGCGGGAAACGAGACATCCGGCGTGCCACCGGCGGCTTTTTCCGGATGCGCGGCGCGCGCCGCCTCAAGGCCCTCAGGCACCAAATCCACTCCGCCCTTGGTGAAGGGATGGCAACGCAGCAGGCGTTTCAGCGCGAGCACGGTACCGCGCCGCGCGCCGTGGCGAGAAACTGCCTCCACGGCATAGTTCGAGCAGGACGGATAAAACTTGCAGGCGCCCCCGAAAAATGGCGAGAGGAACACGATATAGCAGCGAAGCAAAAACAACGCGATCCAGGATGCTACAGACTTGCCGCGCACTTTCCATGAGCCGGCTCGGAACGCAGTGTTGGCGGAACCGATGCCTGCGCTCGCCAGGTTCGCGGACATGGCCGAGCGGTCCATCGAAAGCTGCGATGAATTGTGACGGTCGAACCTCATGGCCTGGAATCCTCAGCAGGCTTTTCCCGGGGTAGCAACTTCAGAAGCTCCGTCGTAAGCGCTGAGAAATCGACTGTTGCGGCTGAGCCGCGTGGATGTATCACGATGTCCCATCCCGGAGCGATTTCCCGCCGGTGCAGCCTGACGATTTCTCGCAGACGTCGCCGGATGCGGTTGCGTCGCACGGCGCCGCCTAATGCCTTTTTAATGCTCCAGCCGAAGCGGCTGCGGTCGAGTCCATTAGGACGCACAAGCAGCGCAAACTCGCGCCCTGTCCGCCGGCGGCCGTCCCGATACACCGCGTCGTATTCGGCGCGGCGCAGCAAACGGCAAGCGCGCGGAAGATCGAGCGCGGGCGCATCAGACGCGCGTGATACTGTGGCGTCCTTTCCTGCGGCGTCGCGCAAGGACCTTTTTTCCACCTTTGCTCTTCATGCGTGCACGGAAGCCGTGTTTCT
>JASHRI010000321.1 GCA_030037435.1 Candidatus Acidiferrales bacterium
GCCGCGGCTCAGATCGATTTCGTCCTCGAGCGTGACGGTAACGGAATCGCCGGCGCGGGCGGCGTCGAGCTCGTCTTCAAACGCGACGATTGACTGCACGCGGGTTTTGACGCGAGAGGGCAAGGCCATTACGCTCGCTCCTGGACGAAGTTCACCGGAGGCAAGCTGACCGGCAAAGCCGCGGAAGCTCGCGTCCGGACGAATGACATATTGCACCGGGAAACGTAGCGGGCCGGAATTCGCGGCGCCGCTGGCGGGCACAGATTCAAGAAATTCCAGAAGTGCCGGGCCCTCGAACCAGGGCATGCGTTTACTGCGGCGCACGACGTTGTCGCCTTCCAGCGCGCTGACCGGCACGGCGTACACATTATCGATTCCGAGTTGCTTTGCAAATTCGCGGAACTCGGCGGCGATGCGATCGAATACCTCTTGCGAGAAGCCAACCAAGTCCATTTTGTTCACGGCGGCCACGATGTGGCGGACGCCCAGCAGATGAGCGATGTAGGCATGGCGACGCGATTGACGCAGCACGCCACGCGTGGCGTCGATCAAGACGACGGACGCCTCCGCGGTGGAAGAGCCAGTAGCCATATTTCGGGTGTACTGCTCGTGGCCCGGAGTATCGGCAATGATAAATTTGCGGCGAGGCGTGGAAAAGTAGCGATACGCGACGTCGATGGTGATGCCCTGCTCGCGCTCGGCGCGCAGACCGTCGGTGAGCAGCGAAAAATCGATGGGGCCGCTGGAGCGATTGATTTTGCTTTGGCGGACGGAGGCGAGCTGATCTTCGAGAACCGCTTGACTGTCGTAGAGCAGGCGGCCGATCAGCGTGGACTTGCCGTCGTCCACGCTGCCCGCGGTGCTGAAGCGCAACAGGCCGTCGGTTGAAACGGCGAGCGGCGAATTCGGCGGTGCGTTGGAGGATGGTTCAAAAGGCGCGGTGCTCATCAGAAATACCCCTCGCGCTTCTTGAGTTCCATCGAGCCCTCTTCGTCATGATCGATCACGCGATTTTCGCGCTCCGAGCGGCGGAAGGAGAACATTTCGTCGATGATTTTCGGGAGCGTGTCGGCGTCGGAACGAATCGCGCCGGTGCAAGGAACGCATCCGAGCGAGCGCATGCGGCATTTGACCATTTGAGATTTTTCGCCGGGCAGCAGACGCACGCCGGTCTGCAACAGAAGAATCGATGTGCCGCGCAACACTGCTTCGCGCTCGCGCGCGAAATATAGCGGAACGATCGGGATTTTTTCGGAGTGGATGTAGAGCCAGACGTCGAGCTCGGTCCAGTTCGAGAGCGGAAACACGCGGATGCTCTCGCCCTTGTGATGGCGGCCGTTGTAAAGGTTCCAAAGCTCGGGGCGCTGATTCTTCGGGTCCCACTGGCCGAGCGAATCGCGGAAGGAATAGACGCGCTCCTTGGCGCGAGACTTTTCTTCATCGCGGCGCGCGCCGCCGAACGCGGCGTCGAAACCGCCCTCGGATAAGGCGTCGAGAAGCGAGCGCGTCTTCAGCAAGCCGCAGCACTTTTGCGTACCGAGGTCGTAGGGGTTCGCGCCTTCGTCGAGAGCTTTCTGATTCTTGTGGACGATCAATTCCGCGCCAACGTGCTTCGCGTACCAGTCGCGAAACTCGATCATCTCGGGAAATTTGTAGCTGGTGTCGACGTGCAGCAGCGGAAACGGAATCTTGCCAGGGTAAAAGGCTTTCTGCGCCAGGCGCAGCATCACCGAAGAATCTTTGCCGATTGAATAGAGCATTACCGGATAAGCGAATTCCGCAGCCGCTTCGCGCAGTATAAAAATGCTTTCGGCCTCGAGCATCTTCAGATGGTCGAGGCGGCTGGCCGAGGCCGCGAGCGGCTCCGCATTCGTCACTTCGATTCGCTCCGTATCCATTGTCCGTGCCCGTCCTTATATATATTACAGGGGCAATCTGGAACTGCTACTACCTGACCAGCTGCCCGCCGTCGGAGTCCGGCCACAAAAAAACCCGTCCACGGTCTGTTCCGGGGCGGGTCAAATTCAAGGCTGATCTGGTTCGGACTAGCTTAGGATTCTGGCGCCCCCGGACGCACATATATGCGCGTCCCTACGACAACACGTACAACAGTCGAAAAGGGGCATCCAGCTCATAAGCTCAGATTTCAGCGTATCTTAGACCACCAGGTAGTGTCAATGAGCGGGCACATCTGGTAGTTGCTCAGTTTTCTCAGTTCGAGTTCCGTCGCGACCGACATTGCTCTTCCGGCCCAACCCCAGCTATCCTGCCGGGTCGAACCAGCCAGGGGCAAAAGGGGCACCGATGAACTCGGTCACTGATCTGATTCTGGGCATTCGCGCGTTTCGTCCTTTCCTTCCAGCGAAGGAATTCGAATCAAGTCTGCGATTCTATGAAGCGATTGGTTTCCATGCTTACCGACTTGGGGACACACTCGCCGAACTCAGCCTCGGCGCACACGCTTTTCTTCTCCAAGGCTACTATGTCAAGGAATGGGCTGAAAACACAGTGATGCACGTACTTGTCAACGATGTCCAGGCGTGGTGGCGACACATCGATTCCCTGGACCTGGCCGCTCAGTTTGGCGTTTCGCCTCCCGCGCCGCCCCGCGCCGAGCCTTGGGGGCTTACCGTGGCCTATCTATTCGATCCTGCAGGGATACTCTGGCACTTTGCTGAGGCCACAAAGTTGGAAGGCAATAGAAGCTAAAGGGCCGCCACCGAGCTTTGACAACGAGGCCGGATTAGGACTGAGACGGTGCAGCAGCTCCACCCGAGGATGCGGGCGCTAAACTGCGCGTTTTCTGAAGCTTGCCCCTAGTGAAGCGCACCCAACTGAAAATTGAGTACGGATATCTGCGTCTGATAGTCGTAGCGGGCGCTGGCCTGGGCGATTTGTGCCTGCGTCTGGTTGAGCTGCGCCTGGCTAAGCTCGATGATCGAGCTAAGTCCAAGCTTGTAGCGGGATTGGGCCAGATCGAGCGCTTGATTAGCCTGGCTCAAGAGCTGATCGGTGACGGACAGCCGCTGAAACGCGGAATTTGCGTTGAGCCATGCCGTACGGACGTCTCGAGAAATCTGATTCTGCTCGTCGCGGAGATACTGGTCTTCGGCGCGGGCGCGGGAATTTGCTTCGCTGCGCAGAGCTCCAAACAAGTGCCCATTGAAGATTGGGATATTGACGTTGAATCCCGCCGCGGCGTAGCGCGGGGCCAGTTGATCCGCGCCATAAGGTGTGAGACCTGCGGCACCAGCGGCGGAGATCGTGGGAAACCACAGGTCGCGTTCGGCGGTGGCATAGGTGTGGGCCGAATCCGCGTCCAAACGAAGACTAATCAGTTCCGGCCGATTTTTGATGGCTTGCTGCAGAAGGTCGGAAAAGTTCGAGGGGGGCGCAGGCGGAAGCGGCTCGTCCATCAACTGAAATGTGTGCTGATCGCCGTACCCGAGCGCGGCGGACAGCTCCGCATAAGAGGCGTCGACATCGTTTTGCGCCTGGATCAGAAGAAGCTGGGCCTGCGCGAGGTCGACATTGGCAAAACTAACGTCCAAGCCTGACTTGATCTTATTTTTTTCGAGCGCGGTGACTTGATCCGAAACGAGCTGGCGGTCCTTGACCGTTTCCTGCGCGACGGTCAACACTGCCTGCGCCTTCAAAGCTCCGAAATAGGCACGATCCACGCGGAGCAGCACGTCGGCCCGCGAAGTGACGACGTCCTCCTGCGCTGATTGTGCGTGCAGATTCGAGCTTTTCACCAGTTCGTGCGTGCGCCCGAAGTCGGTAACAAGCTGAGACACTTCGACGCCGTTTGCGTAGCGCTCGTAGATGATCGGGTTGTTCAGCGCTCCCGCCGCGATACGGCTGTTGTTTTCCGCATCGACGCCGGTGGCGCTGCCTACAGCGGTGGGATAGTACGCCGAACGCTGCTGCGTCACCTGCGCCTTGGCTGCCGACGCAAGTTCGAGCGAGGCCTGAATCTGCGGATGATTTTGCACCGCGATTTTTTCCGCTTCCGGCAGGCTAAGCTGTTGCACCGCCGCAGGTGCCGGAGGCGCCTGGGCCGAAAGCCCTTCGCATGCGAACGCAAAGAAAACGGCGGAAATCAGCAGCTGATTCAAAGTCCTCATCGAGCCTCCTCTACAGTCGCAACCGCTGGCGGTGAACTGCGGCGTTGATAAACCATCACGTACGCGGCTGGCACGACGAAGACGGTCAGAATCACGGAAACGATCAGCCCCCCAATAATCACGCGCGCGAGCGGCGCATAGGCTTCGCTGCCGGTTTCGAGCTTCAGGGCCATCGGAAGTAAACCTACGATCGTCGCCAACGAGGTCATCAGAATGGGACGCAATCGTATGCGGCAAGAATGCGCGACCGCATCGCGTAGGCTGTGACCTTCGGTGCGCAGCTTGTTGGCGAAGTCGACGATCAAGATGCTGTTTGATAGAACCATACCTGTCAGCATGACGATGCCCATAAGCGACTGAATGTTGAGGGTCGTATCCGTGAATGCCAGCGTAAGCATCACGCCCACGAGACCGGTGGGAATCGCAAGTACGATCAGGAACGGGTCCACGAACGACGAAAATTGAGCGACCAGAACCAGATAGACGAGCAAGATCGCGAGGATCAAGCCCAGGCCGAAACTCTTGAACGACGAGTTCATGGTGTTGACCAAGCCGCGAATATCGATGCGCAGATTAGGGGGAAGATGCTCGGCGGCGACGATTTTGGAGACTTCCTTCGATGGCTTGCCCAGGTCTTCGCCAGATGGCGCTATATAGAGGTCGATAGTGCGTTCAAGTTGGTAGTGATCGACTTCCGTCGGCGTCAGAATCGGTTGCACGTCTGCGACTTGGCTGAGATATGTGGGCAGCTTCAAGTTGGGGGCGTGCAAAGGCATGGCGGTGAGGTCTTGGATCGACTTCACCTGATTTTCCGGATACTGAACTGTAACGAAGTAGTTGTTGCCAGAACGACTGTCGACCCAATAGCTGGGCGCGATCATCGCATCAGACGTGAGAGCTGTGATGACATTGTCGACCACTTCCTTCGGGTTCAGCCCAAGCTCGCTGGCGCGCGCGCGGTTCACGTTCATTTGCAGCGCGGGATAGTCCATGTCCTGCGGGATGTAGACGTCTGAAATTCCGGGCAGGCCACCGATCTTTCCCGCCAAATCCTCCGCCACTTTGTTTGCCGCGTTCATGTCCATTCCGCTGACCTGAACGTCGATTGGAGCCGGCACGCCCTGATTCAACACCGAGTCGACGAGACCGCCGGATTGAAAGTAGGTGCGCAGCTCGGGAATGTCCGTGGCAATTCGCTTACGGACTTCGTCCATATAGGTAAAGCTGCTGACTTTGTGGTCGTTCTGCAGACCCACCTGGACGAACGCGGTGTGCATGGCAGCGTTGGATGTGAAGAGCGCGGAAAGATCGGGGTTCAAGCCTATATTGGAAACGACAGTGCTTAGGTCGGAGGGCTTGACTACCTGTTTCACGATGTTTTCCACCCGCTCGACGTATTTCTCAGTGTCCTCAATCCGAGTGCCGGTGGGAGCTTTCACGTTGATGACGAATTGGCCGGCATCGGTGCGAGGGAAGAATGCGACGCCGACGAGCGGATAGAGAATGAAGCTCAGCAGGAAGAGCGCGACGAAGCCGAAAACCACTTCCTTGGAATAATCGAGAGTTTTGGCGACCCAGCGGTCGTAGGTGCCAAGCATCCGGTTGAAGCGCTCGTTGAACGCGGCATTAAACCGCGCGCCCCAGGACATGTGGGCACGTTCTTCGCCTTCGGCTTTCCCCTCGTGGTGCACGATCGCCTTGAGAACATAAGCGCAATAGAGAGGCACAACTGAGAGCGCCACGAAGTAAGAAGCGAAGAGCGAGATCACCACGCCCAGTGCCAGCGCGGTGAACAGAAATTTGCTGACGCCGTACAACAGCGTGACTGGGAAAAACACGACAACGGTGACGATCGTGATGGCGAGCACCGCGAGGCCGACCTCGTTGGCCCCTTGCTCTGACGCCACGGCTGGGCTCTCGCCTAATTCGATGTGGCGAAAAATATTTTCCAACACGATCACCGAGTTGTCGATGAGGCGCGAAAAAGCTAAGGCTAAGCCGCTGAGGACCATGCTGTTGATCGTCTCGTCGCCCAAATGCAGCACGAAGAATGTGGCCATTACCGAAAGTGGAATCGAAAGAAATACGGCGGCGGTCGCGCGCGGACTTCCGAGGAAGATCAAAACCATCATGGCGGTAAGGATCAGCCCGACGCCGCCTTCGCGTAATACGGTGGAAATTGCCTGCTTTACGAACTGAGATTGGTCGAACACCACGTGCACTTTCAGCTGGGACGGGATATCGCGAAGGTGCTTGATCGCATTCTCGATGCCATTGACCACTGCGATGGTGTTGCTGTTGCCTCCCTGCTTCTGAATCGGCACGTAGACCGAGCGCTGCCCATTGACGCGCACGATGTTGTATTGGAGCGCGGAGCCATCGACGGCATTGCCCACGTCGCGCACGAAAACGGACTGCTGGCCTTCTGTTTTGAGCGGAACGCTGTTGAGATCTGCGGGCCTGTTCACCTGGGCGTTTGTGTAGATGTTGTAATCCAGCGGACCAATGCGCACATCGCCAGCGGGAAGAATCAGGTTGGATTGGTCGACGGCGCGAACCACGTCCATCGGGCTGAGTTCATGTGCCTGCAACTTCTGCGGGTCGACGTAAACCATTACCTGGCGGTACTTGCCACCGTAAGGGGGCGGCACCGTCGCGCCTGGAACTCCTGCGATCTGGTCGCGGACCTGATATTGCAGGTCGTCGTGAAGTTGCGTTTCGG
>JASHRI010000322.1 GCA_030037435.1 Candidatus Acidiferrales bacterium
CTTTGGACCACGCGGCTTGAATCTCTCGACGATCTGGGCCAGCCCACCATCAACGGTGAGAATCGCACCAAAGCGGGTCTGCGCTTCGGCCAATCGGCAGCGGTCACCGCGATTCGAGGCGCTGCCTTCACCGGCGGATGGGACGGCATTTTACGCGCGCTCTCAACCGCTGACGGCCGGGTTCTCTGGCAGTTCAACACTGAGCAAAATTTCAAAACGGTCAATGGCGTTGCGGCCAAGGGCGGATCGATGGGCGGTCCCGGACCCATCGTTGTGAATGGCATGCTCTACGTCGGCTCCGGATACGCTAACGTGGGCGGCGGGCTGCCAGGCAACGTGCTGCTAGCATTCGCGCCCGAGTAGATTGGAGGAGCCCGTCCTTCGGCGCCACTGCGGGTTTCATCGTCCCACACGGACGCCGCCCGTCGCCGCTACTTGCTGCTGATCATGATGTTCTTCAGCGCGTCGGGGTCGTTCTTAAGGTCATCCTTGCCCGCCGGGAAATTGTTAGCCTGCAGAATATAGGTGACGATATCGAGCGAATCGTCGGCGCTCAGGCTGCCGGGCTTGTCGAGCGGCATGGTGTTGTGAACCGCGTCGAGCAATTCACCCACGCTGTGCCCGTCCCAGCCGTCCGTGAACGCATCACCCGCGAGAGGTGGCGCCTGGCCGCTGCCGCTCAGGTCGTCCAAATGGCATGCGCTGCAGTTCTGGCTATAGTCTGCCTTGCCGCGCTTGGCCTGGTCCGCGGAGAAAATTCCGTCCTTGGTAGTTTTTGGTGCCGCTTGCACTCGCGAAAGGCTGGTGCCTGGGTATGCCGCCAGCAGGCCGGCCACCAGCAAGGCCAGTGCCGCAATTACGAGCGCGACAGAACCTCGCGCGCTCAATGACTGCCGACTTCGAGGCAAATTCATATCCGTATGGTCCCCTTGTCCGTTGTGGTTATACTGTGCCGTTCGGCCACCTTATATGTTAGCAGACGTCCGCCTGGATTTGCCTACCATCTGCGGGCATCTCTGGGAGAAGCCGATGTGAGAAGGAGGCAGTATGAAAGACGCGAAAACATCCGAAAAAGTTACGCGACGAAGATTCCTAGCCGGCAGCGCGGCGACGATCGCCGCGGCGGCCGCCAGCGGGACCGCCATCCTGATGGATGCGAAGGGCGCTTGGTCCGTCGAGCTGAAAAGCTTGCAGCCGGAAGAAGCGCGGACGCTGATGGTTTTCGTTCGCGATCTATTCCCGCACGATCGCCTGCCGGATTCATTCTATGCGACGGCCATCGCGCCGTTGAGCGACGAGGCGGGGAAGGGTCCGGCTGCGAAGCGCGTACTGCTCGATGGTATTGCCCGGCTCAATAGCCTGGCGAGAACGTCCACGGGGAAATCCTATACCGTCGCCGATGAAAAGGCGCGGGTTGCCGTGATCAAACAGATCGAAGGTGAACCATTCTTCACGAAGGTTTACAGCACCACGGTCACGTCGCTCTACAACCAGCCGAAGCTGTGGCCGCTGTTTGGATACGAAGGCCCGTCCTCCGCGAAGGGCGGATATTTGCATCGCGGCTTCAACGATCTCAACTGGCTATGAAGTTCAGCTACCGCGCGCCGAAGGGCTCGGTCGCACGACTAAGATTCGGGGAGGATGAAAATGCCCGCGAAATTTGATCTGAATGATTCGTCGGTGGTCGTAATTATCGGCTCGGGCGCCGGTGGCGGCACTCTCGCGAATGAACTGGCACGCAGGGGCATTCCGGTCGTCGTGCTCGAAGCCGGGAAGCGAATCGAGATGACCGAATTCAAGAACGACGAGGTGTGGGCGTTCTCGCACTACACATGGTTCGATTCGCGCACTACATCCGGCAGTTGGTCGGTCGCGAAAACGTCTCCTGATCTTCCAGTGTGGACCTGCAAACTCGTCGGCGGGACCACTGTTCACTGGGGTGCCTGCGCTCTGCGTTTTCAGGAGCACGAGTTCAAGCCGCGAACGCGCTACGGAGAGATTTCGGGAGCGAGCCTGCTGGATTGGCCCGTCGATTTGAAGGAAATGGAGCCTTACTACGACCGCGCCGAAAATCGAATGGGTGTGACGGGCACGCACGGAATTCCGCGTCTGCCCGTAAGCAATCACGGCAAGGTCCTGTTTGCGGGAGCCAAAAAGCTGGGGTACACACAATTCGAAACCACGAATATGGCAATCAATCCCGTGCCGCGCGATGGGCGCGCATCGTGCCAGCAAACCGGTTTCTGCGTTCAGGGCTGCACATTCGGCGCAAAGTGGTCGACGCTCTACGTGGATATTCCGCAGGCGGAAGCGACCGGCAAAGCCGAAATCCGTTCTGAATCGCAGGCGCTGCGCATCGAGCACGATGCTTCCGGAAAAGTCACCGGCGTGGTCTACGTCGACAGCACGGGCAAGCAGCAGCGGCAAAAAGCGCGAATCGTCGCCGTCGCTTGCAACTCGATCGAAAGCCCGCGCTTGCTGCTGAATTCCGAATCAAGCAAATTTCCGCAAGGCTTGGCAAATTCGTCGGGGCAGGTGGGCAAAAACTACATGCGGCACACCACCGGCGCCGTGTTTGCCGTTTTTGATAAGCCCGTGCACATGTACCGGGGAACGGCGCAATCGGGAATCGTGATGGACGAGGCGCGGCTCGACACGAAGCGTGGCTTCGTGGGCGGCTATCAAATGGAGTTGCTACCCCAGGGCCTGCCGAGCTTCGCGCAAAATATCATTCCTGGCGGATGGGGACGCGACCGCGCCTGGGTGGTGGATCGCTACGCCAATGTGGCCGGCCTATGGGTCATTGGCGAAGACATGCCACGCGAGACAAATCGAATCACGCTGCATCCCGATAAGAAGGATCAGTTCGGCATGCCAATTCCGAATATCCACGTGGACGATCATCCGAACGATGTGGCCATGCGAACGCATGGCTATGAGCGGGGAAGCGCGCTATATGACTCGATTGGCGCGAAGAGAGTCGTGAAAGTGCCTCCGTATCCCTCGACGCACAATATGGGTACGAACCGCATGTCCACGAATCCGCGCGACGGCGTGGTGAACAGCTACGGCCAATCGCACGACATCAAAAATCTGTTCGTCTCCGATGGAAGCCAGTTCGTTTCGAGCGGCGGCGAGAATCCGACGCTGACGATCGTCGCGCTCACGCTGCGGCAAGCCGAATACATCGCGGCTCAAATGTCCAAGCACGAGATCTAGCCGCAACGAGCATTCCTGTACTTTTCTCGCGAACGCAATTTTAGAACGAGCTGGCAGGCAAGCCGGCGGCACGTGCGAGAAGAGTCGAAAGATTCTTTTGTGAGGCGACTGCCTGTTTGCCGAGGCTGCTCTCCAACTGAAGGCGCGCAGTCCTTACGGTCGCAAGGTCCGGGCTCGCCGCGGTCGATAGCAAATTGTCGGCGCGTAGCAGGCAGGCGTAGACCAGATCTTCAGGCACCTTATGCCGACGCAGAAATTGTCCGTAGTTAAACCAGTCGGAAGCTTCGCCGCTCGGGTCGTTCCCTTTTTCGTCGAGCGCGAGCGCGCGCTGATACGATTCCGCAGCCGATTGTGCGTCTCCAGTCTTTTCCTGCAGGTCAGCCAGATGCCCCAGCGCCACACTGGCAAGCCGCGAGTCACCCGTGTTTGTCGTCAATTCGATGGCCTTCAGATAATCCTCCCGCGGACGCTCGATTCCGCCAGCACTCACTTCATCGTCCGCCAGGCGAATCGTCGCGGAAATTCTCTCGCTCGGCCTCGCGGCCGGGTCGTCTGAATGCGCACCCGCGAATCGTAGAAACGCCTGCCAGTGTGGGATCGCCGCTGCCGGCTCGTGATTTTGGTCGAAGGCTTGCGCCAAATACAAATGCGCGTTTGGCTGGTCGGGCGCCGCAGCCGCGGCTTTTTCCCATGCATCCATCGCTTCTTCTGGATGCCCAAGCTGTGCGGCCAGCACGCCGTAGTTCACCAGCGCGTCGGGGTCGCTCGGGAAACGGGCGAGCATCGTGCGATATTGCCGATATGCATCGTCGTAGCGCCGATTTTCGATCAGTGCCCGGGCGAAAATACTTTGGATCGCAGCATTGTCCGGGCTCACTTCTGCCGCCTGTTGAAAAGCGGCGAGTTCCTCGTCCTGATGGCCCGCTTTTCCCGCGGCGACGCCGATTTCCGCTTGCACCGCGCTATCGTAGGGATCCATACGTGCGGCGCGCAGCAGGGAAGCGAGGCTGCTCTCGTCCGTGCGTAGGGCGAAATGAATTTGGTCCATTCCACCCCAAAGGAATAGGAGCGCAACCACGCCCACGCGAAAAGCAGGAGTAGAAAAAATACGCGCGGCGAGTGATCGTGTTGGCGGGGCCGTAACCACTCCTATGCTGGCTTTTGCGTCAGTTTTCTCGCTGCGATCGATCAGCAGCGAAGCAATCCGCGAATCGCGCAGCTTCCAGATCGCGCCGTCCAAAATGAAGTGATGGATGTTGACGAGCGAAGTGAAGATCAAAAAGCTCGTCGTGAAATCGAAATGAAAAATGCGACTCACGATCCAAGGCCCGGGAATGAACAGCGCGATACCGCCCGCAAGGAGCGTCACGAAATATGCTGGCATCCGCCAATTCGTCTGCCCTGCAGTGCGCGCTTCGCGCTGCTGGTAGTAGCTGGTGATCCAGACATATTGCGCGGAGTGCATTACGGCAAGTATGCCGCTGCTGTAGCGCGTTTGCGGAATGTGATACGCGGCGTGCAGTTCAAGCAATGTGGGCATCACGAACCAAAGAAATTGCGTGAGCGCCAGCGTCAGCGGCGCAATCATTGCCCGCAGGCTGGTGCGCCGTACAAGCCGTTGGAATGCGATCGCGGTAAACACAGCGAATGCCGCGCCCAAGACGAGCCGCGCGGGAATCGTGAATCGCGCCGGCAGCCCGAGCGACAGAATCAGCGGGTCGGACGAGCCGCCTGTCTCAAAACTCGCCAGCAGCATCAGGTACGAAGCGACAAATGCGGCGCGCATCCAGCGGCGCTCCACGATCGACACCTGTGCGCCGCCGCGGCGAGCGAACATCATCAGCAGCCCGTAGTTTTGGCCGGTGTAATGCCAGGGACTCCAGCAGATGTAGAGCGTAAAGATCCATGGCAGCAGCCGCGGCGAGGCGTGGAGCAGAACGCCTGTCAGCACCACGAGCAACGTGATGTGGAGCGTGACGATCTTGTGTTTTTCGAAGTCCGCGCGCGTGTGATACGCGCGATACACCGTGGCCATGAAGTGCGGATAGTTGAAAACGATGGCGAGCAGATAGAACGCGTCGACCCAGGCGCGATTGTTGGATGGCGTGAGCCAAAAGGCGACAAGCAACAGAGGCGCGGACCATCCGCCGCATCCCACCAGCAAATCGAGCCATGGACGGTAGATCCACGCCCGCGGTGCGGGAGAAGCAGAAATCGGGTCGACGCCAGCACTCACGCTGAAGGCCTCATTGGGAACGAGCTTAGGTCGACGCCTAGACGGGCACTTCACCCGCTAAGCTTCGAAAAAGCAGTCTAGCGTGCTTGGATGCGGGCCGCGCCGCACTCTGGCCGGCGAATGTTGAAAATGTAACGGAGCATTCAGCGGAAGATTCAGAAAGCAATCAGACGTAACCGATCGCGCGTCCACCGATTCCGACGCCAGCCCAAAGCAGAATGGAAACCACTGCCGCTGTTTTGCGCCAGAACGGAGAATAGCGTGTTTCGTCGGCGAGAGTGATCTGGCGATGGATCGTAAACGTGAAGATGATGGCGAGCAGCAGCGAAACCATTTTGAGGCGAAATGCAGCGTTGCCGTACATTTTCACGGCTTCGGAGGAAAACAGGAAGAATCCCGACACCAGCATCACCACGATGCTGCCGATCATCAGCGGCTGCACGTCGCGCCAGAGATTCGCCACAGGCTCGTTCTGAAAGCGCATTCCCAGCAGTCGAAAATCGATCAGCAGGACCGTCCCGCCCAATATGGCGAGTCCAATCAAATGGCAAATCTCAATCGCTGGAAACAGCCAAACAGAGTCGCGAACGCCGTGACCGAACGACGACTCTAGCGCCCAATGGCAGAATGAATACAGTCCGTTTGCAATTGCATGCATGGCGGTTAAAACCTCCTCATGGCGGCGGCAGCGCGTACGCGATCGCGCGACCCGCGGCAACGATCGCAGCCCACAGCACCAGCGACACGATGCCCGCGATCTTCGCGCCGCGCGGTGTGTTGGGTGAGAGATCCCATTCGCTCACCTTGCGCCCGATCGTCGTGTTGAATATCAGGACGTTCACGCCCGCCAGCACGAGCATAATCATCTTCACCTTGAAGAAAATCGTGCTGTAGAAGTTTACCGGATCGCCGCAGAAGAGCAGAACCCCGCTGATCACCATGATCGTGAAGCCGCCCGCCAGATACGGGTTGAATTGCGCGAGCACCTCAGACGCCCGTTTGCGCCTCATGACCAGCCCTAGTAGGCGTAAATCGAGCAATACGGCAAATCCGAGAAAGAGCGTCAGCGTCAGCACGTGGACGCTTTCGATTACCGGCTCGCCATACGTAGAATCACGAATGTACTCGCTGAATGAAGTGTCGTGCAGCCACTGTAGGAAACTAGCGAAGAGGTGCATCCGTGGTCCTCGGGCCGCCTGGTTTTAGGTTGACGGGTTTATGAAAGTTCATTTCGCTTCGCACGGGGTGGGGTCCCACTTCGAACCATCGGGCTCCTTCTTGAAGTGCGAGCTGGTGATGAACGGCTCGGTGAGGTACTCAGGATCGGTGACGATGGTCGTGACGACGAGCCATGAATCGCCATTCGGCTCTTTGAAGCCGTCGAAGTACTCAAGCAACTCGGTATTGGCGCTGTAGGGTACGCCATTCTTACGCAGGTAGCCGGGCCGCAGGTGGGTGGTCACCACCTTCAAGTAACCTTCCGGCGCAGGTCCTTGATGCCCTGGGCCGAGCGTAGTGGTCGGCAACCGGAATCCGCCACCACCCCGCAAGCCATCCCACTCGGCCACCGAATAGCCCTGCCACTGCGGAGTCGCACGCTCAGGCGGCGTCGCGTCGAAATGCAGCAGTCGAGTCTGCTCGCCCGCGTCGGTATCGATGCGCAGGGTGTGGTCGTCCTGCCAAGTAATGTGCAAGCGCGTCGGCACCCGCATCAGGGCAGCTGCCCCGTACGATCGGCACTGATTTCCGGAAGCTGTATCCTTGTCAGGATCCCACGTGTCCGCCACTTTCTTCCCTACGGAATTCAAGGGCACGCTCGCATAGTCGCCCTTATCGGGAGTGATCATGCGATAGCGCCAGTCTTCGGTGACCAGGGAAACCCAGTAGCCCGTGAAATCCTGCGGCGCGGTTTCGCGAGGATTGGGCGGCGGCTGGGGCGGAGGATAGCCCCCAAATTGCGCCTTGGCACACATCGGCGCCACCAGAGCCAGCGCGAGCAAGGCAAAAAAGGGCGCACTGCACCGCACCAACAGCTTGTGTACCATTATTCCCCTCCAACCAATGCGCGCACGCTCAGGAACGACTTCCACCCAATTCTCGCGTCTGTCTCCGACGAATCCAACCCCGTCAGAGGACCAACTACATGATCACGCCTTCCCACTTCCAGCCGTCCGACGGCCGAACGATCTTGTGCATGCGGATTCGATGCTCATCCGGGTCGCGCCCTGGATTGCCGCTGACGATCACGTGATCGCCTGGCTTCAGCGTGTCGCGCGTCACGCGGTCGTGCGTCAGTTGCGCGCCTCCGCCCCATTCGATTGACCAAGTCGTGACCTTGCCGTCCGGGTCTTTCACGTCGACCTTCACGAACGAGTGCGGATTTCGGTAAAGAAACTGTGTCAACGTACCTTCGATCGTGACTTCCTGATCCACGAAATATGTGGCCGCAAAGGAATGATGGGCGTAAGCCCTGCCGCAAACAACGAGCATCGCGGCGGCGATAAGTGCAATCGTCAGTTTACGAGTCATAACTTTCTCCCCCCGACATAAATCTATATCTACAGCTTCTACGATACCGCAACCCGGACACCTCTGTCCCGCCTACTGTTTTTGGCTGAGACTGTTGTATACGGCATCCACAAACTTGTCCGTGGTCCAAAATCCCGTATCTGCGCCGTAGCGTGGATCGTAATCTAGCGTCGGTCTTGCTGCCTTCACCTGATCGAGCGTCATTCCCTTGCTGATCATTTTCTGCACTCGGTCGCGGATGATCGTCACCATTTCCTGATAGAACTTCACATCCGATTGATCGCAAAGCCGCCCGTGCCCAGGAATCACCATCGTTCCGCCTTCCTGCATTGCCTTGGGCGTCGTCAACTCGATGATGTGATTCAGTCCCGCGATCAAGCCATTGATGCTGCCGCCGCGTTGCATATCGATGATGGGGTAGGTGGTGGTGACGAAGATGTCGCCCGTGCTCACCACGTCCGACTTGTGGAAGAAAACGATGCTGTCGCCATCCGTATGTGCGTTCGGCTCGTGGATGATCTCAATCGGCTCATCGTTGAAATAAAGCTTCTTCTCGTGAGTCGTGTAGGTATCGGTGGGCCATGCGCCCTGCGGAGCGGCTGGCGTTTGACCCGTCGGCGCGCTCATTCGATCGAGAACTGCTTGAAACGCGATTACCGTCGCCTGGTTTCCCGCGCTTGCGCCAATATCGCCCACCACGTTTCCACCGGCGATCGTTTCGCCCGCCTTTGCGATCACCTCATTGCCGCCAGTATGATCCGCATGCACGTGGGTATTGATGATGTAGCGGATCGGCTTGTCGGAAATGGAACGCACCGCGGCCAGCACCTTCTGGCTCATTGGCGCGAGGCCGGTGTCAACCAGCAGCACGCCGTCGTCGCCGGCCTGCACCGTGATGTTTCCTCCCGCGCCTACCAACATGTAGACCTTGCCCTGCACGTGCATCACGTGAACTTCAGCGTTTGCCGGCGCCTGAGTTGCCCCTGGGCCGCTTAGTGGCGTGGCGGCCTGAGGAGCGGCGTTTTGATTCTCCTGCGTGTGCGCCACGGCGGTAGCGCCGAGCGTCCCCAGAATCACGGCGGCGGCAAGCAACAATGCCTTGCGCAGACTCCTGTTCGATTGCGGCACTTTGGCAAACGTCGAAGGCATCGTCATTGCTCCGCTGGTTTCTTCTTCTCTGGACGTGGCAATCGCTGCATCGTTTTCATCTTTTTCCGGTATTCCGGATACATCGTTTCCGCGCCGCCTCGTGCCGCTTCCGGAGGTACTCCGTATTTCGCGGGAAACTCATTCAAAAACGGATTCGTGCCTGGAAAATGATTCGGCACCACGCCTTCGGGGCGGTCGACTTCATCTACCGGTTCGCATGGCCACGGGGCGATCTGCTGATGCTCGTCCAGCACGAAATCGGTGGTGCGAATAAACGGTTCCGTCAAATAGACAGGGTCGTAGACGACCACCGCCACCGTCAAATAATTGCCATGCCGCAGGAAGTGCTCGGTGAACGTCGCTTTATCACTGCGAGCAATTCCGTTGCGACGCACCCAATTCTCCTTCAGATGATCGGTCGTAACTGTGAGCGTATCACCCACGAATTCCCCGGTCGAAAAGCCCAGCCACGAGTGGGGAGCATAATCCGGCGGATGCGGACGCCCATCCATGTAAATGATCCTCGATTCGTTGTAGGCCGAAGTGTAGATATGATACGCAACCAACTTCTGCGTCGCCAAATCCACTTGCTTCCAGATGCGAATACCCGAGGGTCCGCGCCACGCGTAATCCGCTCCGTGCGCGCGGCATTGGTTCTCGGGAATCTCAATCAACGTCGCATCCCAGGCGTCGCCGCGATGCCGGTCCGCATCGTTGATCGGCAATCCCAGATAATCGCCGATCTCCGGACCAGGAATGCGTTCTTCCCAGTCTTCATGAAAACGGGGTGACCATTCCCCGGACGGGTCGTCTTGCGCATTTGCAGGAGTAGCAGCCAGCGCTAAAAAAGACAAAGCAACGATTGCCACACCCAGGCCAATGATTCCAGTCCTGCTACGCATATAAGGCCCCCACCGGCCAGCCAATCAATGCAGTAGATGAGCGAACGGGTGGTTTTATCACAAAAGGTGCCCTGGGACTTATGGAATTTTCGGCTTTCCGTCGCGTGCACGCGTGCGCTCCGCGCCTGGTCGGCAGCTTGCACTGATCGCGGAAGTGTCGATAGAATCGCACCAAACCGGCAGCAGGGCGATTGTGCGGGTAGCGCTCTCGCTCGACCTTGCTGCAGGTTTGGCAAAGATCGGTTGTGCTACACTCCCCGCGGAGGTGAAGGACTATGTCGCTCGTAAAAGGTTTACACCACATGACGGTGTGTGTGGGCGGCGCCCAGGAAGATATCGACTTCCAGACCAAAATTTTTGGCCAGCGCATGATCAAGCAGACTGTCCTCTTCGATGGCCGCTACGCTCACTACCATCTTTATTACGCAAATGCAGACGCGGAACCCGGCTCGGTCTATACGACCTTTCCCTATGGACGCGTGAGAGGGCGCCAAGGTTCCGGCCAAGTTCAGGCGACCGCGTATACAGTGCCGAAAGGTTCGCTGAAGTTCTGGCTCGAACATCTGAATCGCAACAACGTGAAGAATGGCGGCATTCAAGAGCGGTTTGGGCAGAAATTTATTCGCTTTGATCACCCTGCGGGCATCCAGCTGGAAGTGCTCGAGGAAAATTCAGACAAGCGCAACGCCTGGGGAACCAAGGAAGTCACCAAAGACGTGGCCACGCGCGGCTTCCACGGCCCGGTGCTTTCGGTTCGCGAAGTTGCCGAGACGGAGCGCTTCTTTGTGGACGCGCTCGGTTTCCGCAAGACCGGCCAGGAAGGTCCCTATCACCGCTTCGAAATCGGCGAGGGTGGCCCAGCGAAAACCGTCACGCTTCTCCACGAACCGGATCGCCCATCGGGCAGTTGGACTTTCGGCGCCGGCACGGCGCACCACATGGCGCTTGAAGTCGAGAGCGACGAAAAGCTCGCCGAGCAGAAGGGAATCTACGACGAGCTGGGCTACACGGACGCTTCGGAGATCAAGGACCGGCTCTATTTCCATTCGGTCTACTGCCGCTGCCCGGGCGGAATTCTGGTCGAGTGTGCGGCCACAGTTCCCAACGGCTTTGCCGTTGACGAGCCCGCCGATCAGCTTGGCCAAAGCCTGCTGCTTCCGCCGTGGTTCGAGCAGCGTCGTCCCGAAATCGAAGCGATGCTCGAGCCGATCAAAGTTCCCGACAGTAATTTCCCGGGCGGCCGGAAGGCTCCCGTGAAAGTTCCCGTGCAGGCGCAACCATCTGCTGCGGAACAAACCAGCCCTGGCGGAGCGTCGCGCCGCACCAGCGCCGTTTTCATCGGTGGCGATACACCGCAGAAAAAGTAAGGCAGGCAATTCACTTCGTGGCCGCCGTGTTTCATCGCGCGGCGGCCGCGAATTCTTTTCAGTAAGAGACTTCGAGCAGCCCCAACACTTCCCGCTCCGTCAACGGCCGGTCCACGACACCCGATTTTTCCAGTTCGTGCAGCACCGCCGGAACAATCTGCCCGATTTCCGCTCGCGGTACGCCTGCATCTTTCAACGAGTGCGGCACATCGAATTGCGCGATGAATTTCTGGGTGCGGTCGGCGCAGGCCAGAGCACTCGCTTTAGGATTATTCGGGTCGAAAGGCAGGCCGAAGCCTTCGGCAATCGGGCCGAAGCGCTCCGGAGCGATATCGGCCATGAAGCGCATGGCGTGTGGCAGCGTGATGCACGACGTAACCCCATGCGGCACGTTCCACCGCGGACCGATCTGATGCCCCAGCAAGTGCGATATTCCGAACCGCGTATTCATCGAGCCGAAGATCGAAAACCACGCCGCGAATTGACAATAGCCGCGGTGAGCAAGCTGTTCGGCGCCACTCGTTTCAATGGACGGCTTCAAATGCTCCACCAGCAGCCGGATCGCTTTGGAGCCAAGCGTGTCGCTGATCGGATGATGCCGGATTGCGTAGATTGTCTCGATGGCGTGGTCTAGCGCACGCATGCCCGTGGACACCCAAAGCCAGTTCGGCGTCTCAAGAGTGAGCGCCGGATCGTTGAGCACGGTGCGAGGTTGAAGGCGCGGGTCGGAAACGCCGGATTTGATCCGCGTGCTTTCGTCGGTCACGCCCCCGGCATGCGTGTATTCGCCCGCGGACAGAGTGGTGGGAATCGCGATCTGAATCACCTCGCGGGGCAGAAAAGCGAAGGTCGCCACCTTACATGTGTCGATTGGGCTGCCGCCGCCGAAGCTGATCACGCAATCGGCATCGAGTCGCTTGATTTCCGCTTCGAGTTCGTTCACCACGCTGCGCGGAACGTGCTGGCTGGCATGTTTGAAGACAGACGCGCACCGCGAACCCGCCGCGGCAGTGATGCTGTCGAGCAGTTTCGATTTGCCGAGCGTTTTTCCCGTGACGACGACGGCGCGCTTCAGGCCGCGGCGATCAAGTTCTCCGCTCAGCTCGGCTATTTTGCCGGGACCGGAGATCACTCGTTCTAAACGGCTCAGATTGAAGTCCACGTTGAGATTAGTAATGTTTGGCGCATTCATGGGCGAAAGTATACATCACGGCATGAGCCTTCGATCGGCACGGGGCGCGGCTGCGGGATTTGTGGTTGCCATGCAGCATCCCGGCAGGGTATTTTCTGTGCCGCACAGAAGCAGGTATCGTTCAAAGGGACCCAAATGAAGCGGAGCACGGAACGCATTCTCACCACGCACGTAGGCAGCCTTCCACGGCCACAGGAAGTAGTCGATCTGCTGTTCGCGCAAGACCGCGGCGAGGATTTCGATCAGGACCAATTTAACGAAGTAATGCGTCGCGCGGTGGTCGAGATCGTCCGTCAGCAAGCGGAAGTCGGAATCGACATTCCCAGTGACGGTGAGACGAGCAAGATCAGCTATGCCACTTACATTCGCCACAGATTGACGGGATTCGAGGGAGATTCCGCGCGGCCCACGCCCCAGGACCTGGATGATTTCCCGGAGTACCGCGACCGTTTGGTGAAGGCCGGCCATTCGGCCACCTACCGCCGGCCCGTCTGCAAAGGACCGGTAAAAGTGAAGAACCTGAAGCCGGTGGAAGACGACATCGCACGGATGAAGGAAGCGATGCAGAAGTCGCAGGTCACCGAAGGCTTCATGAACTCGGTTTCTCCCGGCACGATCGCGGTCTTCCAGCCCAACGAATATTACCCGTCGCACGAGGCATATCTCGAAGCGCTCTCGAACGCCATGCGCGAAGAGTATGAATTGATCGCGAAGTCGGGGCTGCTGCTGCAACTCGACTGTCCCGATCTGGCGATGGGACGCCACTCGCGATTCAAGGCGCTCAGCGATGAGGAGTTTTTGCGTTATGCCGAGTTGCAAGTCGAGGCGCTCAACCACGCTCTTGCCAACGTTCCAGCGGATCGCGTGAGGCTGCATGTTTGCTGGGGGAACTATGAAGGCTCGCACGTTCACGACATGGACTGCGCCAAGATCTTTCCGATCGTACTCAAAGCCAAGCCCATGGCGCTCCTGATCGAAGGTGCGAATCCGCGCCATGAGCATGAATGGGAAGCATGGACCCGGATCAAGTTGCCGCAAGACAAGATCCTGATACCGGGCGTGATCGCATCGAGCATCAATTACGTGGA
>JASHRI010000323.1 GCA_030037435.1 Candidatus Acidiferrales bacterium
TCTCCCGCTCCGCGAGATTGGTTCGCGCATCCCGACGACGACCAAATCGTGGCCTCGGGCGTGGAAGCGATCGAAGCAGAGGCGCTGCCGGCTCATGTGCCCGAGGTGGAAATTCTAGAAGCTGTCGCCGACGTAGAGGAAGTGACATTTACCCGCCAGCACGTCGATGGAAGTATCCAGGAAGCGATCGGGAGAACCGTGCGGGCGATGGCGGAACAGGTGGCCGAAGCGGCGGTGCGAGATATCGTACAAGATCTTTCGGAGCGCACGGCCGCGATCATGGAAGAGGTCCGCCGAGTAAGCGGCAGCGCGGGGGAGGATCTCGACTCGAAGATCCGGCAGGTCCTGGACGAAGCGATGAGCTCGCAGCAGATTGAACTGCCGGCGGCACCCTCGGGCCGGCGGCGCCGTCGACGACACAGGCGCGACATCTAAACGACACGCTAGCGAATCCAAATTGTAGGTGCGGCGCCGACATCGGCGTAGTGCACGATGGGACAAATCATCTCGACAAATTTTTCGTGTGTTTGATTCTGCACGTAGCGTGTGCTACGTTAAAATTGATCGCAGAACGATATTTCTCTTCTGGGGGACAGAACAATTTCTGGCCTGGCATTCCTCCTTCTTGCCAGCCCGCTGACGTTGGTTGAGCAAACGAGCGGGGTGGCGCGCATTATCCTCGGTGTCCTTCTCTTCCTTTCTATATTTTCCTGGGCGCTAATTCTACAAAAAGTGGCGCAGCTGAGCGGCGTGGACAATAAGACCGCGAAATTTCTGCAGATGTTTCGCTCCGGTCGCGGCTTGGCCGACCCGAATACGTTACGACTTGGCTCGGGAGGTACGCCGCTGGTAGCCGTGTATGCGGCGGGCTATCGCGAACTCGAAGCGCAAATGAACGGCTCGAATCCGCGCGCGGCCACCGCGGCAGGCGGCAAGATCAGGAACGCCAATGCCGTTGGCGTGGAAATGCAAGTGGCGGCAGGAGAGGAAGTTCGCCGGTTGGAGAAAGGGATGTCCACCCTGGCAACCATTGCTTCGGTTTCACCCTTCATCGGACTGTTCGGCACGGTGTGGGGCGTGATGGACGCATTTGCCGGACTAGGCGATGCCGGCACGGCCAGCTTGCGTGCCGTGGCGCCCGGAATCGCGGAGGCGCTGATCACCACCGCGGCGGGACTTTTCGCGGCGATCCCCGCGCTGATCGCTTACAACCACTACCTTCACGGCATTCGCGGAGTAGCTTCGCGAATGAACGATTTCGCCTCGGAGTTTGTCGCCAAGGTGGAAACGCTTTACAGCGCGTAGCCATGGCTCGGGGCGCGAGCCGATTCACTGCCCTGAGCACCGTGAAAAACGCAGCCTCAAGAATTGAGTTTTAGCATGCCGCAGATTCAGCGCGAAACCGGCACCTCACTATCCGAAATCAACATGGTGCCGTTTATCGACGTGGTGCTGGTGCTGCTGATCATCTTTATGATCACGGCCCCACTGCTGCAATCCGGCATCGACGTCGATGTGCCGAAGACTAAGACTGTCAATGAATTGACGCAGGTCCGCATGGTCGTGACGATCGACCGGGGACAGCGCGTCTATCTGAACGATAAGCCCGTAAACATTCACGAACTCGGACAGCAGGTGATCGCGCAGTCGCACAACCCGAAAACACAAGCGGTCTACGTGCGCTGCGATCAGACCGTGCCCTTTGGCACCTGGGCCACCGTTTTGGACGCGCTTCGTCAGTCGGGCATCCAGAGCGTCAGCGTGGTCACCCAGCCCCTTGAACAGCAGCAGGGGTCGCAGTGAAATGCCTGCCGTCGCCGCAATTCGACCGCCGGATAAACCCCTCAAGCGATTCCTTCCCTACTCGTTTTTGCTGCACTGCGCTCTGGCTGCTGCCTGCGTTATCGGAGTGTGGTCATCGCATTCCGGGCAGAACTGGGGAAGCGCCGGAGGATCCATGACGGTTGGGATTACGTCAAGCGTGCCGGCAATTCCTCTTCCCCACCCCGAGGTCGAAACGCCGAGCCGCGTGGTCGACAACACCGACGGACTTTTCAAGTCTGAGCCGATGCCGTTGCCGAAGCCGGACCTCGAAGCGGTTCCGATTCCGAAGTTCGAGAAAGAAAAAAAGAAGCCACCCAAAATAACTTCGCGCCCCTCGAAGCTGCTGGAAAATCCGACTCCCCCTCCCCCAAACGCAGTTCCCTATGGTAACGGTGGCAGGCCAACCGTGCCGGTGTCGGCATCGACGTTTACGATGGGCAATACGGGTGCCACCTCGGCGGGGCTGATTGCCGGAGGAGCTGGCCAGGGAGATTTCGGCTCGCGGTTTTCCTGGTATGTCGAGGCCGTTCAGAGGCGTGTGAGCAGCAATTGGATTCAATCGGCAATCGATCCGAACGTGGGATATGCGCCCCGCGTCACGGTGACGTTCACAATTCTGCGCAATGGCAGCGTGACCAATGTGCAGATTACGCAGTCGAGCAACGTGCCGTCGGTCGATACTTCGGCCGTCCGCGCGGTGGAGGCTTCCAGTCCGCTTCAGCCGTTACCGCCGGCGTATTCCGGATCGAACGTAAACGTAGAGTTTTATTTCGATTATCACCGGTAGCGGAAATGTGAATCGGGCAATTTATTTCTTAAGGCGCTTATAGATGAAACCAAAAACTGCAGTAGCGGGAATTTTGGCGGTCGTGGTGGCGCTGGCGACTCTCTCGACGGCGCAGTCCGCCCGCGCGCAGGACTGGTTCAAAACCGGGACGGGATTGGGCGTCAGCAAAGCTCGCCTGGCAGTGCCGGACGACGCAGCGCGCACGACCGCAGCTCAGCCGCTGGCGAAGACCTTTCATGATGTACTGTGGGCCGATCTCGAATATTCCGGAATTATCGATATGGTCAGTCCAAGCTTCTATCCGCTGAGCGTGCCAAGCCAACCCAGCGAATTGAATGGGCAAGCATGGGCGGCCGCTCCCGCAAATGCCTACATGGTAGCGTACGGAAATTTGACCGCGGACGCATCGGGCCTGGCGTTCGCCGGATATTTATCCGACGTTCACAATCCTTCGGCGCCGCCGGCATTACAGAAGATTTATCGCGCCTCGGCCACCGACGCGGATGCTCGAAAACTGGCACACGAATTCGCGGACGACATTGTGGCGCTCTTGAGCGGTGGGCAGCCCGGCATCGCACAGACGCAGATCACCTACGTGAGCGCCCGAAATGGCAACAAGGAAATCTGGGTGATGGATTACGACGGCGCGAACCAGCATCAGGTGACACATCTCAGGTCAATTTCGCTGACACCGCGGTGGTCACCAGACGCCACTCGCATCGCATTCACTTGCTATGTTCCGTATCGAGGAATCACCTCCGCTCAAATCTGTATCTATTCCATGCCGCTGGGGCGGCTGACAGCGTTTCCGCGTTTCCGCGGGACCAACAGTTCACCCGCGTGGTCGCCGGATGGATCGCAAATTGCGTTCATGTCGAGCGAAAACGGCGACCCCGAAATCTACGTAGCCAACACTGACGGCTCTCACATGCACCGGATTACCTTCGCGGCGGGCGTGAATACGTCGCCGACTTGGAATCCAAAGACGGGGCAGCAGATGGTGTTTGTCAGCGATCGCGGCGGCGTGCCAGTGCTCTACCTTTCGAACTCCGACGGCTCGAACGTGCAGAAATTGGACCTGCCGGACATGGGCTACGTGATCGACCCGGCGTGGTCACCAAATGGACAATTGCTCGCATTTAGCTGGCAGCGCCCAAGCGGAAACTACGATATCTACGTAATGGACATTGTGACGAAGCAATTGGTAGAGCTGACCCGAGATGAAGGACGCAACGAGCGTCCAAGCTGGGCGCCCGACGGCCGCCATTTGACTTTTGAGTCGACGCGCACCGGCACGCGGCAGATTTGGACCATGCTCGCGGATGGCAGCGAGCCGCGCCAGCTTACATTTGAAGGACAGAGCGAGTCGCCCAATTGGTCCCCCAAGTGACGCGAGGGCGCTCGCCGGCGTCGGTCAACGATTTTAACGGCCCGAATTTTTATTCGTCGTTCCGCAGTCATGGGACGACGTGTTTGCAGTCAATACCAAGCACAAGTAACGCGTTGCATTGGGAACATCCAGGTCGATCTGTACAACTTCATTCCGGGCGGATCCGTAAAGCCCTCACGGAGACGCCATAAGGAGGCAGTCCATGCAGTTCGGTACTTTTCGTAGATTCGCATTGCTGCTCGGTTTGTTTGCTTTCGTTGCCGTCATCGGAGGTTGCAAGAAGCAGGTGAAGGCGACGGCACCCGCACCGGCCCCGGCGCCCGCTGCTCCGCCGACTGTGACGTTGAATGCTTCGCCGAGTTCCATAAATTCGGGAGACACTGTAACTTTGTCGTGGTCTTCGACGAACGCCACGGACCTCGAAATCGCGCCAGGAGTCGGCAAAGTGGCCCCGCAAGGGTCCACCCCCGTGACCCCGACGCAGTCGACGACTTACACAATCACTGCAACGGGTGCGGGCGGCAGCGCGACGGCCAGCGCCAACGTGAACGTGAATGCTCCGGCTCCCGCAGCTCCGCCGGCCGCAGCTCCGAACGTGAGCGAACTGTTCTCGCAGAATGTGACGGACGCGTTTTTCGACACCAACAAGTCCGACCTTCGCGAAGATGCGCGCACTGCGCTAACGAAGGATGCAGAGTTCCTGCGCTCATATCCGCAGGTGCGCGTCTCGATCGAGGGTCACTGCGACGAGCGCGGCTCGACCGAATATAACCTCGGCCTTGGGCAGCGCCGCGCCGAGGCCGTCAAGAACTTCCTGGTCTCACTGGGCATTCCATCAGATCGAATGACCACAGTCAGCTGGGGCAAGGAGCGTCCTTTCTGCACCGAGCACGACGAATCGTGCTGGCAACAGAATCGTCGCGGGCACTTCGTGATGGTTCAATAGTGACGTTTGGCGACAATATTTAGTGGTGGTTCGAAATAGGCTGGAGCGTCGAGGGTAGCGGCGGACAAAATACCGGTGCCGCCCTCGACGCGAAACCTGCTCCCGCGGGCGGGTTGAGCCGTGCCAGAATAGCCGGTGGGATCCGAGGGACGTCGCCCCGGAGATTCGAGCTCAGTCATTGCTTGCTAAGGAGGCAGCCCTTTGCGCACACGATGGGTGGTGGTCGCACTTGCATCAGTATTTTTCGGCGCACTCGGCGGAGCGATTCTAGCCCCGCAACCTGCCGGCGCCGTATCAAAAGAGATCATCGAATTACAGCAACAGGTATCGCAACTGCTGCAAGGCCAGCAGGACTTGAATGCATCGCTGGCCTCCAATACCGCCACACTGAAGACGCTGGTGCAGCAGTCGCTCGACTCCGTCGGTCAACTGCACGGCCAGATGGGCGCGCTTCAGAAGACCATGCAGGACTTTCAGGCGAATACGGGCGCGAAGGTCGACTCAATGACGCAGCAGAACCAGGGCATTGCCGATAACGTCCAGGACGTTCAGGCGCGCGTCGCCAAGCTGGCTCAGCAATTGTCGGACGTGCAAAGCACGCTGCAGAGTATCGACGCCAAGGTTTCGGGTGGTGCGGGAGCACCGGCCGCAACTCCCGGTACACCGGGCGCGCCCGGCGAAACAGCTCCCGCTCCGAATGGCGCGGCTACCCCTACCGCGGGTCCCGGCGCAGCAAACTATCCTGCAGTCGCCCCGAGTGCGGCACCGATATCGGCAGACACCCTCTATCAAAATGCGCTGCGCGATTACACCAGCGGAAACTACGATCTTTCGCGGCAGGAATTCTCCGACTACATCAAGAGTTTCCCGACCAATGACCTGGCATCGAATTCCCAGTTCTATCTCGGGGAAATTGCGTACGCTCAGAACGATTTCAAGAACGCAATCGCCGCGTACAACAACGTTCTCGAGAATTATCCGCACAGCTTCAAACTGGAGGATTCCCTGCTCAAGAAAGCCATGGCGGAACTCGAACTGGGTATGAAAACCACAGGCGAGCGCGACTTGCGCGATGTGGTTCGGCGGTTCCCGGGATCAGACGAAGCGCGGCGCGCCGAAGCCAAATTGCGCGAACTCGGCGCCAC
>JASHRI010000324.1 GCA_030037435.1 Candidatus Acidiferrales bacterium
TGGACGGCAACCTCTGCCGCTGCGGCACATATCTGCGCATTCGCCGCGCGATTCACCGCGCCGCTGAAATCGGCGCCGGTGCCAAGCAACCGGCTAGCGCGGGCCACTAATGGTCCGCAATTAAGTCAGGAGACGCCATGGAGACCACTTTAATTAACCGCCGCTCCTTTCTTCGCGTCAGCGCGCTTGCCGGCGGCGGTATGCTGCTGGCACTTTATGTAGATCCTGTCGCGGATGTGCTCGCACAAGGTCCGCCGCCGCAGGTTGCGCTGGTGCCCGCTTCATTCATTCGCATCGCATCCGACGGCGTTGTCACCATCATGGCCAAGGATCCGGAGTGCGGCCAAGGCGTGAAAACGATGTTGCCGATGATCATTGCCGATGAGCTTGACGTCCAGTGGAAAGACGTGCGCATCGAGCAGGCCGACCTGAATCCGAAGTATGGCCCGCAGATCGAGGGCGGCAGCACCGCGACGCCGATGAATTGGACTCCGCTGCGACAAGTGGGCGCTGCCGGCCGCGCGATGCTGATCACCGCCGCGGCGCAAACGTGGAACGTTTCGGAATCCGAGTGCTCCACCTCTGCCGGACGCGTCCACCACGAGTCCTCGGGCCGCTCGCTTGGCTATGGCGAACTCGCATCCAAGGCCGCCGCGCTGCCTGTGCCCGACGAAAAGACGCTCAAGCTGAAGCAGCCCAAGGACTACGCCATCATCGGCCGGACGACGCCCGGAGTGGACAATCATCTTATCGTCACCGGCAAACCGCTCTACGGAATTGACGTTGTCGTGCCCGGAATGCTCGCAGCCGTCTACGAAAAGTGCCCGGTGTTTGGCGGCAAACCGATTAGCGCCAATCTGGACGCGATCAAGGCGATGCCCGGCATCCGCGATGCATTCATCGTTCAGGGTACGAGCGACCTGAGCGGGCTTGCGCCCGGCGTGGCGATCGTCGCCGACAACTGGTGGCAGGCGCACTCGGCGGCCCTTAAGCTGGATGTGAAATGGGACGACGGTCCGACGGCGCAACAGAGCAGCGCAGGCTTTTTGGCACAGGCTCAGTCGCTGGCGAAACAGAAACCGCAGCAAGAGCTGCGAAACGACGGCGACGTCGACGCAGCCCTCGGCAGTGCCACGCATGTGGTGGAGGCATTTTACGATTATCCGTTCCTGGCCCACGCCCCGATGGAGCCCCAGAATTGCACGGCGAGCTATCGTGACGGCAAGCTTGAAATTTGGGTGCCCAGCCAGACGCCGCAGCGCGGCGTGCAGCAAACCGCGCAGATCCTCGGCATCAAGGAAAGCGACATCACGCTCCATCTCACTCGCGGGGGCGGCGGCTTTGGACGCCGATTGGTGGACGACTACATCTGCGAAGCTTCGTGGATTTCCAAGGCCATCGGCAAGCCTGTCAAACTGCTATGGTCGCGCGAAGACGATATGCACCACGACTTCTACCGTCCGGCCGGCTACCACTCGCTGAAGGCTGGCGTGGATGCGTCCGGAAAAATCGTAGCCTGGCGCAATCACTTCATCAGCTTTGGCGAAGATGGCAAATTTGCGCAGTCCGCCAACATGCTGCCCGACGAATTTCCCGCGCGCTTCATTCCAAATTATTCGCTGGGCACTTCGCTGATGCCGCTCGGCGTTCCCACCGGAGCGATGCGCGCTCCCGGCAGCAACGCCATCGCCTGGGTCACGCACTCGTTCATCGACGAGTTGGCCCATGCCTCCGGCCAGGACCCCATGGCGTTTCGTCTTGCACTGATCAATACCCCGCAGCTTCCCGCGACGCCGGTCAATGGACTGGGGCCTCGCGGAATGCCATTCAACCCGCAGCGCATGCGGGGCGTTCTAGAACTGGTCCGCGACAAATCCGGCTGGGGCGCGCGCACCCTGCCAAAGGATACCGGCATGGGCGTCGCATTCCACTTTAGCCACCTCGGATACTTCGCCCAGGTGGCCGAAGTGATGGTTACGGGCGGCACCAAGGTCCGCGTAAACAAAATCTGGGCGGCCGGCGATATCGGCAGTCAAGTGATCAATCCCAGCGGCGCACTGAACATCGCGCAGGGCGGGGTGATCGAAGGCATGAGCCATCTGATGGCCTACGAAATCACCATCGACGGCGGCCGCGCGGTGCAGAACAACTTCAACAACTATCCGCCCGTGCGCCTGACGCAGTCACCGTCCGAAATCCAGATAGACTTCCTGCCCACGGATAACTCACCGACAGGACTCGGCGAACCTGCGCTGCCGCCGGCACTTCCGGCCGTGGCCAACGCGATTTTCGCGGTCACCGGCCAGCGAGTCCGTTCGCTGCCATTGTCGAAGTCGGGCTACAGCTGGGCGTAGCTCGCTCTTCATCCAGACCCACCCACGATTCGCGGGTGGGTCTATCTTGTCTGGGCAGCGATCGAGGCCAATAACAGCGCCGGTCCCTTTCACCGCAACCGCGCCATTCCGCCGCCAGCGTGGTATTGTCGATTGAGGCGGAGCGCATGCGAATCTGGAAAATTGCTTTGGCGCTCGGGATCGTAATTGGCGTTTTCGCGGCCCTTTGCGCGGCACAGAAGCCCTTCCGCGAATATCCCTCGGTCGAATATGGCGTAATGCCGCTGCCAGCGGACTGGCAGCGTCCGGGCGAGTGGGCCTTCGCTCGCCTGATGTACCCGCCCGGTCCTAATGATGGCTACCGCGGGCGTTTCGACGGCGATTGGCGGCAAGGCCTCTCGCTCTGGACACAAGACGGCCCTCCCGCCGATCGCACGATGGCCGCTGCAGTGCGGCGCCTCACGCGCATCGACGCGCGCTCCGTGGAGGAAGATGTGAATCTCGACGACCCCGGCGAGGTTTACAACTGGCCCTGGCTCTACGCCGTGCAGGTGGGCGAGTGGGGAATCACGCAACATCAGGCAGACGTCTTGCGGGACTACTTATTGCATGGCGGTTTCTTCATGGCCGACGATTTCCACGGCGCATACGAGTGGCAGATGTTCGTGCAGCGCATCCGGATGGTTTTTCCGGACCGGCCGATTGTCGACATCCCGAATGATGATCCGATTTTTCACACGGTCTACGACCTCGACGACCGATATCAGATTCCCGGCGCCGAGCACTTGAGTACGGGCTACAAAATTCCCGATTATCCGCAAGGTCCTGACGATGGCAAGGGAGCGCATTGGCGAGCGATCCGCGACGACAAGGGCCGCATCATGGTCGCCATCTCATTCAATTCCGATATTGGAGACTCATGGGAGTGGGCCGACCGCCCAGAATATCCCCAGCGCTATTCGGAGCTCGGTGTCCGGATTGGCATCAACTACGTCATCTATGCCATGACCCATTGATTTTTTGATTTTGGATTTTCGCGCGTGATGCCACCGCGAAATCGCGTACGCCAACGGATCTCCTAGGGTATTTGCCCTATATCTGTCAATTCTGACAGTTCCTTATCTCGTTAGTTAACTGTATGTCTTTCGAGGGTCTGCTGGCCTATGCTCGCCCTCGGGGCCCAGTCCGTAATTCACAGGAGATCCTCAAATGACAAACCCATGGGAGGTTGTGGTTGCATCTTCGGACCTCGAGAAGCGCCTGAGCGTAGCCGCGATGCTGACGCAACAGGGCATCGATACCATCTGCGCCTCGACCGTGGATCAGCTCCGCGAGGTCCTCAATGGACGCAATATCGGCTTGGTGTTCTGCGACCGCCAGTTTGCGGACGGGGACTACCACGACGTCGTCGAGGCAGCTCGCTCCTCCGCCGCCAAAATACCTAAAGTTGTAGTGATGTCAGGACTTGTGAAATCCGGGGAATATCACCAAGCCAAGCGCTCTGGCGTCTTCGACATAATTTCCACGCCCTGCCGGCCGACGGACATCGAGTGGATGGTCATCCTGGCCAAGCGAGCCGAACTGATCCAGGCGAAGCAAGTCGAAACAGCTCACCACATCAGCGCGATTCGCCCGGTAGCGAGGGCCCAAGCTTCCTGAACTTCACCGCGTCCTCAAATGAAGCAAGGAGCAGGGCGAGGTCGGATCAAAGCGCTCGTCGCCGTCAGCACCACCGCTAACTTCCCAGGTACGTCTTCAGCGCGTCCGCCGTACGCTGCAACGCGTCTTCGTAAGCCTTCGCGTTGTAGTTGCTTCCGCCCTTGACGAAATCATGGTTCGCGTCGGGATACACCGTCAGATCGAACGACTTGCCGGCCGCTTTCGACGCCTGTTGGAGCGCACCGTCCTTGTCCGCGGTGCAGCACCCGTTTCGGAAGTGATCTTTGCCTCCGGCGAACACGACCACGGGAACCTGTAAACGATTCGCAAAGCCCGGGACATCGCGAATGAACGCATTAGCCGGATACCAAACCACCGCACCTGCCACCTGATCCGTCAGTTGCGTGCCCCAATACATGAGCTCACCGCCGCCGAGAGAAAATCCGACTAAGGCAACCTTGCCGGAAGGGCGTGCGGCATCGTCATCGCCTTGTCGACGTCCCTCTTCACGCCTTGGCCGTGGGTGTTCTCTTCCGCATTACCGTCGAACAGCACAACGTCGTAGCCCAACCTGGCGATTTCACCTGCGACCTCGGTGTAGTGCTCCGGGCCGGACATGCCGGAGGCGAGCACGACTACGCGCCCCTTGCCTTGCGGCGGCGGAAATTCCTGTTGCGCGCGGGCAACCGAAACACCGGCGAAGAACATGGCAATGCAGACGAGGGCTGCAACACGAGGGGATAGGCGCATCGTAGGGCTCTCCTTTTGGCGTGCAGGAATGGCAGGATTGTACACCGCCGCGCCCGGCGGCCTGGTGGAAGAAATTTCGCCAACCGCTTCCGCTGAATTTTCGGTTTTCAAAACCAAGGAAGGAAATGAACAGCAGCAATCTCAAATGAAGCAGCCCAGGCTACCTTCAAACCCTTGCTCCACTCTTCCATCGGGCCAAACTACTATGGGAACCATGCTGCCGTAAGTCCGGGCTTGGTCCAGCAGCTCCTGGCTTAGCTCCACGCGCCGTTCTTCGTATGCGATTCCGTCGTTTTGCCACTTCTGAAGAAGTTTCACGCACGCGTCGCATCCGCGGATCGTGTACACAATGGGAACTTTCGTTTCCGTTGGCACCGATTCATCCGCGATCTGGCAGATTCAGCGCGGCAGACAGCAGCGCGCGCATCTCTTTTATGGATTCCTTCCGCCACTCGGGAAAACGCGGAGTAATTCTTGCGATCACTTCTTTCAAAAATGCCTGCCGCTCGGCCTCGGGCACAGTCGCGAACGTGGCGGACGGCGGCAAATTCAGCTGGCGCTTCACCTGGTCCATGATCGCGGCGAGTTCGGCATGCGCGCCGGCGGACCGCTCCGTAAAGTGCGTGATGTAGCGCGTTTCCTTCGTATAAAACACAAACACGGGAATGGCGCGCGCTTTCCCTTCATTGCTGAGAAATTCATCCATGATGTCGGGATTCTGGTCGCGCAGAAATATTCGCAGATCCATTCCCGTCGCTTCGGCGATGCGAGCCACGGTTGGAAGTTCGCGGAACACGTCGCCGCACCACGCCTCGGCCAAGGCGAGTATCCTCGCCGGACCCTTCGGCGCAGCGGCAGCCGTCTTGAAAAATGCAACGTCGTCTGCCGTCAGGGCTGACTGCTGATGGTACAGCTCGAATTTATCGCGATTGACAGTCGCTTGCGCTAAGAAGTCAGCGTAGTGAAGGCCTTGCTCGAATCGGGCGGGCGTGACAACGGTGGTCGCTTCCAGCACGTTTTCCCTTTCTAAGCTCACCGCAACTGAGAAATCTTACCATATCGCTTCGCGGCCCTCGTCCTTGCATCGCTACGTGGGATTTGCCAGTGCCCAAATAGGGATTTCAGCCTATGTTCAGAGCCGAGCTAAGACAGTAGGCTTGTGGCAATAGGTTCCAAAAATGGCCCGCCCTCTACGCATCGCGCAGGTTGCGCCTTTATATGAAAGCGTTCCTCCGCGACTCTACGGAGGAACCGAGCGTGTAGTCCATTACCTGACCGAAGAATTGGTATCGCAAGGCCATCACGTCACGCTCTTCGCCAGCGGAGATTCGAAAAGCAGCGCGCGTCTGGTGGCGGCTTGTCCGCGCGCTCTGCGGCTGGACGAATCATGCACGGACAAGCTGGTCCATCACATGGCGATGCTCGATCAGGTGCTGCAGCGTGCTGCAAGTTTCGACGTCATTCATTTTCACATCGACTATCTTCACTTTCCCGTTTCGCGATATTGCCATCTTCCGAGCGTAACGACGCTGCACGGCCGCCTCGATTTGACCGATTTGCGCCCTTTCTACCGGCGGTTCGGCGATGCGCCGGTAATATCAATTTCTTATGCCCAGCGGAAACCACTTCCCAAAGCCCATTGGGTGGGAAACGTTTATCACGGACTGCCCTCGCATCCTCAGCGGCGAGGTTTGCGGAGCGACGGCTATCTGGCGTTTCTTGGCAGGATCTCGCCGGAAAAGCGGCCTGACCGAGCGATTGAAATTGCGCTTGCCACCGGCATGAAACTCAAGATTGCAGCCAAGGTCGATGCCGTCGATCGTCGGTACTACGAATCGGAAATCAAGCCGATGCTGAAGCATCCGAATATCGAGTTCATCGGCGAAATAGGCGATGACCAGAAAACAGAGTTTCTTAGCAACGCCCATGCCTTGCTCTTCCCAATCGATTGGCCCGAACCATTCGGGCTGGCGGTGATTGAAGCCATGCAATGCGGCACGCCGACGATCGCGTTCAATTGCGGCGCAATTCCCGAAATTCTTCGAGACGGCGTCACGGGATTCGTGGTCGGTAGTCTCCCCGAGGCAATCGCTTCGGTTCACCGGATCGCTTCACTCGACCGTGCGGGGTGTCGGAAAGCATTTGAGGAGCGCTTCACGAGTGCGAGAATGGCTACTGAATATGTCGCGATCTATCGAAAGATCATCGACTCGAGACCCACGGTCGGCTTGCCCTCCACGCCCGAGATCTCTCATTCTCTACAAGAGATCTAAATCCGGTAGACGATGACCGACGTCGTTCGAATCAGAGACAAGTACTATGTTCGAGCCACTTCGTCGCTGGCCGACGACCGCGCCCGAATTCTAAAGTACGGCGGAACGTGCGCGCTGCTGAACCGTTTCGGCGATATCGAGGCCGTCGGCGCCGGCAAAATGGGCATCTTCCATAATGAAACGCGTCACCTCTCCCGCTGCGTGCTGCATCTGAACGACACTCAACCGCTTCTGCTGAGTTCGGTCATCCAGGAGGACAATACATTTCTGTCCGTCGACATGACCAATTTCGACATCCCCCTCAAATCGGGCGGAGCTCTTCCTCGCGAGATGATCCATCTGTTCCGTTCGAAATTTGTGTTGGAAGACACCTGCTACGACGAGATTCGGATCAGCAACTACGGTACGGACCCGGTTCACATCAAGCTTGTGATCCTCTTCGACGCCGATTTCGCCGATATTTTCGAAATTCGCGGCGCGAAGCGGCAGGGGCACGGCAAACGCCTTGACGATCACGTCCAACAGGACGAAGTCGTTTTTTCTTATCGTGGCTTGGACAAAATTCTTAGGCGCACTACATTGCACTTCACTCCGCCGCCAAAATCAATTACTGCCCGCCAGGCGCGGTACGAACTGGATCTGCAGCCCAGACAGGAAACATTCCTACTTCTGCGCGTCGCTTGCCAACAGGAGAACGATTCTTCACAGGTTTTGTCTTTTCCGGATGCATACCGGCGGCTCTACGACGAATCGGAAGCCAAGCGCAACGGATGCCGCGTGGGGAGTACTTCTTCAGGCTACGATTCCTGGTTTTCGCGCTCTCGCTACGATCTTCAGCTTCTCACCATTGGCAATCCCGAAGGGCCCGTTCCCTATGCCGGCGTGCCCTGGTTCAACACCGTGTTTGGCCGAGACAGCATCATCACCTCGCTGGAGACGCTTTGGATGACTCCTGAAATTGCGAAGGCCGTGCTGCGCTACCTGGCGACCTCGCAGGCGACACACGAAGATGGCGAACGCGATGCGCAGCCGGGCAAGATTCTCCACGAGATGCGCCGGGGAGAAATGGCGAACACTCGCGAAGTGCCGTTCGGTTGTTACTACGGAAGCGTCGATTCAACGCCCCTCTTCGTGGTTTTAGCCGGAGCATATCTGCTGAGAACGGGCGATCTCGATTTCGTGCGGGACATCTGGCCGAATATCAAGGCTGCAGTGGAGTGGATCGACCGCTACGGAGATGCCGATTCCGATTCGTTTGTGGAATACAGCCGGCAGTCGAAGAACGGCTTGGTGCAACAGGGTTGGAAGGACTCGAGCGATTCCGTTTTCTATGCCAACGGCGAGCTGGCCAAGCCGCCAATAGCCCTCTGTGAAGTGCAGGCCTACGCCTATGCCGCCAAGCGATTGGCGGCGGCAATGAACCGTGAACTGGGGCATCCGGAGGCGGCCGTTCTGCTAGAGGAAGCTGCGGAGAAACTGCGAGTCAGATTCGAGCAGGGGTTTTGGGACGACGAACTGGGAACCTACGCCATCGCGCTCGACGGAGATAAGAAGCCATGCCGCGTGGTCAGCTCCAACGCCGGGCAAACGCTCTTTTGCGGTATCGCGAGTCCTGAACGAGCGAAGCGCGTGCGCGAGGTCCTGATGGCCGGCCAAATGTTTTCCGGCTGGGGAGTGCGGACTCTCTCAGCCACGGAACTCCGTTACAACCCGATGTCTTATCATAACGGGTCGATCTGGCCGCATGACAATGCGCTGATCGGTCTGGGGCTCTCAACCTATGGCTATCAAACGGACGCTGCGGAATTGCTGAAAAGCATGAAGCAAGCCAGCGACTTCATTGATTTGCGGCGGTTGCCGGAGCTTTTTTGCGGCTTCCACAAGCGTGATCATTCCGCAGGACCGACCCTGTACCCTGTGGCCTGCTCGCCGCAAGCTTGGTCGGCAGGTGCAGCATTCTTGCTCCTGCGCGCCGCCTTGGGCGTCAAAGTCCGCGGAAAAGACGCGCAGCTTCATTTCGTCAATCCGCATTTGCCCGAAGGCCTCGACGAAATTGTGATCGAAAACCTTACGGTCCGCGATGCCGCCGTGGATGTGGTGGTGCGCCGACGACACGGCAAAGTAGCTGTGGAAACTACCCGGAAACAGGGCCGCGTCGACATTGGAGTTTTCACGTAGGTTCACGGCGATCCGGCAGTGCGGACTGGAATCCCGTGTTCCCGTGCAGCCTAGTTGCGTCTAGCCCTGAAACGCCCTCAAATCGACGCGGTTGCCACTCCCCGCTTGTTCTGATATAGATTTTCGCGCACGCATCGCATTTATTGAGGGAGGAATCATGCGCAAATTTGGCTTTATGCTCTCGGCGGCCGCGCTCATAGTTTTCGTCGCGTTATTTGTTTTTTCGAGCGGGACGGCTGCGGCTCCTGTGCCGGCCGTTCCTGCCGCCGCTTCAGGCTCTTGTGATCGAACCTGCCTAAACGGCTTCATGGATAAATTTCTCGATGCCCTTGTAGCGCACGATCCCTCGAAATTGCCGCATTCGGCCAATGTGAAGTACACGGAAAACAACGTCGTGCTGCAGCTCGGCGACGGTTTGTGGGCCACGGCCGATGGCATCGGCAGCTATAAGATCTACATGGACGATCCGGAAGCGGGCGCAGTGGGATATTACGGCATCGTGACCGAAGACAAGCATCCCGGAATTTTGGGCGCGCGACTGAAAGTCGTCAAAGGCAAGGTGACAGAAATCGAAGTGCTTGTGGATCGTCCCGAAAACGCCAATAACAATATCGCGGATGCGCCGGGCCTGAAGGAGAAGCCGGTCTTCTACGAGGATGTTCCGGAAAACGAGCGCCTCTCGCGACAGAAGCTGATCGAAATCGCCAACTCCTATTTCGA
>JASHRI010000325.1 GCA_030037435.1 Candidatus Acidiferrales bacterium
TGCATCGGCGACGCGGCCCACGCCATGTCGCCCGTCGGCGGAGTCGGCATCAATCTAGCCATCCAGGATGCCGTGGCCGCCGCGAATATCCTTGCTGCGCCGCTTTCCAGAGGAACGGTCTCGCCTCGCGATCTGGAAAAGCTGCAGCGCCGCCGCATGTTTCCTACGCGCGCCACCCAATGGCTCCAGGTGGTGATTCAGAATCGAGTGATCCGCGCCGTGTTGCAAAGCTCCGCGGAAATTCGCGCGTTGCCTTGGCCAATGAAGTTGCTTCGGTGGTGGCCGTTCCTGCGGCGGTTCCCGGCGCGCATCGTCGGCATTGGCTTCCGCCCCGAACATGTCCACGCGTCGCTACTTCAACCATCTTCACATCGCCAACCGCAGTCCTCCACATCGTAGCTTGCGGTGCAATCCTGTCGCCGTACGTGGGTTGGAATTTATTGGGTGTTACCGCACAGGCAGTTTAGAATCCTGTCTTCATGCCGGACGCGGAATTCACCTCAGGCCAGCAAATCTCGCACTATCGCATCGTCGCCCGGCTCGGCGGCGGGGGAATGGGTGTGGTGTATCGAGCGGAAGATGCGGTGCTTGGCCGCTCGGTGGCGCTGAAGTTTCTGCCTGCGGAATTATCCGGCGATAAGCAATCCCTCGAACGATTTCTACGGGAAGCACGTGCTTCGGCTGCGCTGAACCATTCCAACATCTGCACGATCCATGAGATCGGCGAGCACGAGAGCCAACGATTCATCGCCATGGAGCTGCTCGAAGGGCAAACTCTGAAGGACCACATCGGCGGAAAGCCGCTTCGTTCGGATCAGTTGCTGGAACTCACCACACAGATTGCCGACGCGCTGGGCGCGGCCCATGCGAAAGGCATTGTTCATCGCGACATCAAACCAGCGAATATCTTTATCACCGATCGAGGTCAGGCAAAGATTCTGGATTTCGGACTCGCCAAGCAGACGATCGAAAGCCGTTCGACGGCGGCGACGACCAAGGGGCTAACGGAGGATTACGATCCGCATCTTACGAGCCCTGGAGTAACTCTCGGGACGGTCGTGTACATGTCGCCGGAGCAAGCGCGAGGGGAGGAACTCGACGCGCGCACCGACCTGTTCAGCTTTGGCGCGGTTCTCTACGAGATGGCTACTGGCCGCCAGGCGTTCGATGGCAACACTTCGGCCGTGATTTTCCATTCGATCCTCGCAATGGAACCCGAATCCCCGTCGAAATTGAATCCTCAGTTGCCGAAGGGAATGGAAGAAATCATTCGCAAGTCGCTCGAAAAGGACCGGGAGCTACGCTATCAAAACGCCTCTGGAATTCTGGCGGATTTGAAACGCGTGAAGCGGGATGTGGAAACATCGCGGCCCGCTGCGGCTCGTTCGGCGGTTCCAGATGCCGCGCCGAGCCCTGTGGCGCGCCCCGCGAAGGCGGATCGGCCCTCTTCCGGAAGACAGTCTACCGCGGTCGATTCGCTGGCGATTCTGCCGCTCGAAAATGCCAGCGGCGATCCCGACGCGGAATATCTTAGCGACGGCATCGCCGAAACTTTGATCAACACGCTGGCGCAGCTTCGCAAAATTCGAGTCGTTCCGCGAACTATGGCTTTTCGCTATCGCGGCCCATCGGTTGACCCGCTCGTTGTGGGCAAGGAACTGGGAGTTCGCGCCGTGCTGGCGGGCCGGCTGATGAAGCGCGGCGACGATCTGGTCGTGTCGCTGGAACTGATAGACGTCGCTCACCAGGCTCAATTATGGGGTGGCCGCTACAACCGAAAGATGACCGACCTGCTCGCTTTACAAGAAGAATTGAGCAACGAGATTTCGGAAAAGCTCCGGCTGCAACTCAGCGGCGAGGAGAAGAAGAAGCTCCGCAAGCGTCCCACGCAAAATAATGAAGCCTTCCGGCTGGCGCTTGAAGCCCGGCACTTGGCACACAAGACGTATGCGACGGCGGTTGGCAGAGCCATCACACTATGCGAGCGGGCGATCGATATCGATCCGCAGTACGCCCCAGCGTACGCGGAGTTAGCCGGTGCGTGCATGTATCAAGACGTGCTGGGCTATGCGCCTTCCTCCGAGGTCCGGCCTCGGGCGCAATGGGCCGCGCAGAAAGCTCTTGCGTTAGACAACAGCCTCGCCGAAGCGCACCTTAGCCTCGGGATCATGCGCTTTTATTCTTGGGATTTCCTTGGCGGAGAAAAGGAAATGCGGCGCGCCGTGGAGCTGAATCCGGACTCGGCGTCGGCATGGAGCCAGCTTCATTTTGTGTACACATCGCTCGGACGGTTCGACGAAGCGATCGCGGCCGCAAAACGGGGCGTGGAATTGGATCCATTCTCCGACTCCGCGCACTTTCACATGGGCATTGCATACGGCATCGCAAGACGTTTCGATTCAGGCATTTTACATTTCAAAAAGAGCCTGGAATTCGATCCACGTAACACGACATGCCTCGCTGCCCTTTCGCTTGCGTACGCCTGGGGCGGCCACGCCGAAGAAGCGCTCCGGGCGTGCCAGGAGACAATTACCCAGGCTCATGGGGTGGCCGTGGTGCTCGGGCACGTAGGCGCGGCCTATGCAAAGCTCGGGAGACTGGACGACGCTCGAGAGATCCTTCGTCAAATCGAGGCTTCTCGGACGCCGGATGGCCGCTCGTCAATATGGATTGCGGCCATCCATGCGGGGCTTGGCGAGAAAGACGCTGCATTCGAGTGGCTAGGGAAGGCTTTTCAAGAGCGTGTGTCTTTTCTGGCCTATTTCAAGTTTCATCCGACATTCGACAATCTGCACGGCGACCCGCGCTTCGACGCGCTCGTCAAGCGCATCGGCATCCCGGATTAACTCGGCCCACATAGCGCCGGTATCTGCCCGGCTGGCTTCGTCGCTCGGCCCGCAATCCGGGCTCTTTCTACAATCACTACCCGCTTGCGGCGCACCCAGTCGTATGGCAGCGTTGCAGGAGGGGACCGATTGTGCAGGTTGATTGCAGGGCATCTCCGAATCGCTCGCTACGAATTGCCGAAGACATCGACTGTCGCGGAGAGGAATGAAAACTCGTGCCCACAAAATTCAGCGAGACACTAGCGGTTAAGCCTGGGAAAAAGGTCAGCCTATCCAAATGGGATCCAGACGACACGCTTGGCTGGGAGAAGGACCACAAGGCGAAGGCGGCGCTGGAAAAGACGATCGCGAAGCTCGACCGGCTGCAATATCTGCTTTACGCCGAACAGAAGCATGCCCTGCTGATCGTGCTTCAGGGGCTCGACGCCGCCGGCAAGGATGGCACGATCCGCCATGTGATGTCGGGCGTGAATCCGCAGGGCTGCACGGTGACGTCGTTCAAAACGCCCTCGGTTGTCGAGTCGCATCACGATTTTCTCTGGCGAGTCCATCAAGCCGTTCCGCAGATCGGCAACATTGGAATTTTCAACCGCTCGCATTACGAGGATGTGCTGATCGTTCGCGTACACAATCTGGTGCCACGCAGCGTGTGGTCGCTGCGATACGCTCAGATCAACCACTTCGAGAGCATGCTGTGCGACAACAACGTGAAAATCCTGAAATTTTTTCTGCACATCAGCAAGGACGAGCAGAAAGACCGTTTTGAAAAACGCATCGAAGACAAAGACCGGCGGTGGAAGATTTCCGAAGCCGATTTCGCGGAGCGGAAGTTTTGGGATGATTACACAAAGGCCTACGAGGAAGCCTTGACGAAGTGCAGTACTCCGGACGTTCCGTGGTACATCATCCCTTCGAATAAGAAATGGTTCCGCAACCTGGCTGTTTCGCACATCATCGTCGAAACTCTGGAAGACATGCGCATGAAATTTCCGCCGCCCACGGTGGACGTGAAGACGATCAAGTTGCGATGATCAACCGATCCGAAGCTTGGGTGCTGCCCGAGAGGAGCGATCCGTGAAGCGGCGCCTTCGGTGGCTGGGGCACCGAAGGTATTCTCGCAGCTCTGCCGACGATTAGGCCGTCAGACTGCGGCTCGGAAATCGAATACTGCGCGCCTTGTTGGCAAGCTCGATGCTCGTGGTGCTCACGGGCATGGGCCGAAGCTCGCGATGGAGGGAGACACCAGGACCAGGTTCGTGCGCTTCGACCGGCAACCGTGCACCGTCGTCTGCGGTCGATCTCATGACGCCAGCCGCCCGGCGTGCCAAGTCGGTGCGATTATCGACGCCGAATTTGCTCAAAAGGGTCGAAATATGGAATTTGACTGTGCGTACGGTGATATTGAGCCGGTCGGCGATCTCTTTATTGGCTCGGTTGCAGATCACCGAATGGAGGATCTCCCGCTGCCGAGGGCTGAGGCATGCGGGACTGGAAACCGCCCGGCCTTCTTCGAGGAGCTCCTTTGCCCGAGACATCAAACGAGCGATCAGTGTTTTCTCTGCTGGAACGAGGATGGCGAAATCGCCCGGTTCGTACCCTCGCACAAGGCACTGCATGGCCAGCAAGCCTGCGACGCGCTCCACCGTGCAATCGAGATTAGCGCTCGATGCAGCACCGAATTGGGCTATCCCCGTGGCTTTGTCGCAGAAAACGAAAGAGTTGAGTGGTTCGTTATGGTTGTGGATATTGGTTACGGCCTTCTTTGTGGGCGGAATGGCTTTCGACAACGCACGCAGTTTCTTCACAATGCTCCCCCGCTTTCGTACCGGGACTGTCCGGAACGAAGCCTCTTTGGTCTAAAATAGTCGTGCTACTCGCAACGGCTGGGTTGAGCAACGCCGTAAAAAGAGAATCGTCACTTTTTTCCGAAACTCTAGGTCTGCGATCGTTCCCCAGCACCGAGGAATGCTTATCAAAGTGAGACAGGACCCGACACCGTGGCAGATGGGATGCCAAACTTTGTCACCGAGGTAAGTTCAGCCTTTTGTGGACAAATTTGAGGACATTTGAGCACAATGCTACGCCTCGCTTAGGTAGAAAATGCACCGACGAGGAAGTTTTTGCCGGACGCGCGTACGGCAACTGTTGTATTGCGGAACCGAATCGAAATGATGCACGACGATATTCATTCCCAAAATGAAACGAGAGAAGCAACGAGTCGCATGGGAACAGATTTCGCACGAAGCTCTCTATCTCGTCATTTGATGAACCACAAATTCATTGGCGCGGGCCTCCGACACTTGTCGTTGATTACCGCTTCACTTGCATTGTTTTTTTTCTCGGCTTCCGCCGCATCGGGACAATTAGCCCCAATCAAGCCTCAAACTGGTTTAGGCCAAGTTCCGCAAGGAACTAGCGCATGCTCTGTGGAAACCTCGTGCGCGGACTTGGCGCCAATAATGACTCGTAGCGCGCTCGGTCCCTCCCCACTCGAAGAAAATCTTCGCTATCTCGCCAATTCGATCGGGGGACGCATCACCGGCTCGATGGGAGCAGACAAGGCGTCAGGATGGGCCGTGGAGGCACTGCGCCACGCAGGCGTCGATGAAGTTCACACGGAGAAGTTCACAATTCCAGCAGGATGGACGCCGGCGCCTGCTCATGTGGAAATCTTGGGCCAGACCAAGTTGTCGGTTGAAGCAGTTTCGGCGGGGTGGTCACCGCCGACGCCCGAGGGCGGTATCACCGGCAATGTCGTAGATGTTGGGCTGGGAGATGCCGCTGGATTCGCGAAAGCGGGCTCGGCGCTGCGGGGCGCGATCGTGCTTGTCCATACGGTCATTCCTTCCAGCTGGGAGGGCCTTCGCCGAGAGGGCGAAGCGGGTGCCGCTGTCGCCAAGCGTGCTCAGAACATGGGGGCCGTGGGCATTCTCTGGATGGCCGCGCGCCCCGATCCTTCGGTCGAGCGCCGGAGTGCTACGCTCGATGGCCAGATTGGAGTTCTACCGCAGGCTGTCGTGGCACGTGGCGACGCCGAGCGAATCGCGCGGCTAACGGCCGGCACGACGCCTGTGAAGGCGCACTTCGAAATGCCGAATCAGGTGACCGGCCCGGTCGAATCCGAGAACGTCGTGGCAGAGATCCGCGGACGCGAAAATCCCAGCCGATTCGTCCTGCTAGGCGCACACCTCGACTCCTGGGGACTCGGCGACGGAGCGCTTGACGACGGCTGTAACGCGGCGCTGGTGATTGACGCGGCGCGAGTGATCCACGCGAGTGGAACGATTCCGCGCCGTTCGATTCGATTTGTGCTCTTCACGGGAGGAGAACAAGACATGCTGGGATCGCGCGCGTATGCAAAGGCCCACAGCGTGGAGCTGGACGGGATGGTGGCCGCTGTGATTTTTGACCGCGGCAATGGACGCTTGACGGGTTATTCGCTCGGTGGAAGGAAGGACATTTTGGATGCAGTACGTACAGCACTCGAGCCGGTGCAGCCGCTCGGGGCTAAAGGATTCACGCTCGATGCGCCTCTATTTACCGACAATTTCGATTTTCTGCTGGAGGGCGTGCCTACTCTCGTAGCAAATCAAGACGTTGCGAGCTTCATCGTGAACGATCACACCGCGTCGGACACCTTCGATAAGGTCGATATAGCTGAACTCAAACGGCACGTCGCGGCAGCGGCCATAACGGCCTATGCCTTGGCCGACGCCAAGATGCGGATTGGTCCGCGCCAATCGCGCGGCGAGGTCGATCGACTGCTACGAGATACAGGCCTGGAGCGGGAGATGAAGGCTACGGGCAGTTGGGCCGAGTGGGAGAGCGGAGAGCGCGGGAGCGCCCCTTAACGAGCTGCCGTTGACTCAAGGGTTCTTGAACCACGATGAGCAATCGTCTGGGGCCCCGGCACCATTACTCCTGGGTCTCGGCGTTCAAGCATAACCAGTCTTCTTCATGTCATCGCGTATAATGATCGGTATGGTTGCCGGTACCCAGCGCGCTAGCATTCGAGAGATTTCCGGGGCGGGCGAAGCGAGCCGGACGCGCATCCTCGCGATTGACTATGGCAGAAAAAGAATCGGACTGGCGCTATCGGACGAGCTGGGCCTTATGGCACGACCGCTAGCCACTCTCACACGAACAAACCGCAGGAACGACCTGAATCGGCTGCGAGCGATTTGCCGATCGCATGGGGTGTCAAGGATCATCGTCGGCCACCCATTGCATCTCGCCGGCGGCACGAGCGAAATGGCGGACGAAACGGCGAGATTTGCAGGGCGCCTGCGGAAGGAACTTGGGATCCCGGCCGAGCTAGTGGACGAAAGGCTGACGAGCTGGGAAGCGAAACGGACGATGGCGTCGAAATCATCGACAAGACCGAAGACCAGCCAGCTCGACGGCGTTGCCGCAGCCCTGATGCTCAGCGAATTTCTGGACCGCGAGCGGCGCCGGATGAACGCGGGCGGGGTGGAGAACGATTAGCAGATGATGCGCCGTCTTGGTCTGCTGGCACTACTGGCGATTGCCGCTTTGGGAGCTGGCGCCGGCTGGCTCGAATCGCAACTGAGCCGGCCCTATCGTGGTCACCGGCCCGAGAAAATCTTCGTGGACATTCCGCACGGTACTTCGCGCTGGGGCATCGCAGGAATCCTGAGGAAGAATGATGTGATTCGAAATCGAGTGGCCTTCGCGCTATTCAGCGATTGGCATTTTCGCCGGCAACTGCAGGCCGGCGAGTATGAGGTCGATCACCCAATGAATTCGCGCGAAGTATTCTGGAAAATCGCGCGAGGGCAAATCTTCGTCCATGTGGTCACGGTGCCTGAGGGATGGACGATGTACGACATCGCCGCGGAGGTGGATCGCCAAGGAATCTGCCCTCGCGAAGAGTTTTTGGCTGCCGCGCACGATACATCGCTGATCTCCGACCTGTCACCGCATGCCATGAGTCTGGAAGGATTTTTATTTCCCTCAACCTACGAATTCACGCGGCACACCACTTGCGAGCAAATGGTGAAGCGCATGGTGCAGAATTTTCGCGCCGTGTGGGAAGCTTTGAGCGAGCCGGCGCAGACGACCTATCCCGGCGGCCTCACGTTCGCGCAAGTGGTCACACTGGCGTCGCTGGTGGAACGTGAAACGCCGAATCCGGAGGAGCGCCCGCTGGTGGCGGGAGTGTTTTACAATCGATTGGATCGCGGCTACCCGCTGCAATGCGATCCAACCGTGCAATACGCTCTTAAGATGGAGGGACGCACCGTGCGGGACGTGCGGCCCGAGGATTTGCGGGTGGATTCTCCATATAACACTTACCGGCACCGCGGGCTTCCACCGGGACCGATCGCCAACCCCGGTGAGGCGTCGCTGCGCGCCGCTCTTGCTCCCACGCAAACGGACTATCTGTATTTCGTCGCCAACGACCAGGGCGGTCATTTTTTCGCCCGAACGCTTGCGGAACACGATCGCAACGTCCAGCGGCTTCGCCATCTGCTTTCGACCGACACACCAACGCCAGACCCCGTATCCCGGAAAGAGAACCACTGAGGCACTCTTGACTGCAAATCACGCCAGCAAAGATGCTCACGATGGAGCATCCACCAAGAAAGAAATGATCCTGGAAGCGGCGCGGGCCCTGCGAAAGCCCCGCTTCACTCCGGCGGAGATTGAGCAGATTCGCCGCCAATTGATCGCGCACATGGGCGAGCAGGGAAAGACGTCGCCGGACTATATCGTCAGCGTGCTCGAAGAAGCGGGAATGCGAGTGGCGTGGTCCACTGAATCGGACACCGCGGGGCGCTACGAAGAGGAGTTCACCGACCTGCTGCATTTCTCGACGCTCGAGGAAGCCGAGATGTGTCTGGTGCGACTCGACGAACTGTTGAGAAAGTTCCAGGGAGAAAGAGAACGCGCCGCGGCGGAACGCGTGCGCGAAGTGGCACGGCTGGGCCGTCGCCGGGCCGAAATGATCGCGCGGAATCACAAAGTGGACGCGAGGAAACGCGGGGAAAAAGAGGAGATCTCGCACTGGTTTGGAATATGGCTGGAAACGCCGGACGCATTTTTCGACTGGCTTGAAGTGCGGAAGCAATCCGCGGAATTTCAAAGGTCGTTCCCTCCGGAACCCGACGAGGAGATCTGAGTGTATTTGCTTGATATCGAACCACTCGATCTGGGGCCGGATGTGCAATCCGTCGGGCTGGACCTAGTGGAAGCCGATGAAAATCGCGAACCGGTGCGCGGAAACGACGCGTCGCGAATTTGGAGCAGGGTGCTGCCGGCAGCCGCGGGGACCGAGGTACAAGTGCTCGATTTTTTCAGCCATCTCGACCGCGTTCGCGACTTCTGCGACCGCCATGCAATTGCTTACCGCGAAGCAAACCAGCGCTCGATCGTGGTTCCCTCACCGGAGGCGGATGTGCTCGAATCGCTGATCGACCGTTTCCAGAATGAGAGGTTTGGGGCACGGGCCGGAGGGGTGCTACCAGGCGCCGACTCGCAGGTGGAGGGCGAACTCGCGCGACGTGGCATAGACGCGTACCACGCCGCTTTTCCAAACTACTACTTTTGTGCGGTGTGCGGGTTCGAGGATGGCTCGCTGGTACTGCTGAGTAATAAGCTTTGGGCCAGCGAAGTGATCCGCCGGGTCCGACCGGCGTTGAAGGGATTGGATGTCGAGGTACGGCTGCCCTCTTAGCTGCCAGAAATCACTAAACGAATTAGGAGCGAAGGTGACTCATGATTTCGAGCCACCCTCGCGACTATGCACGTACGCTGCTTTTCCCGACGGCCCAGCCGAGGAGCGACTTCGGCGCACGACTGGCTAGCACCACTGCGTCGCACGACGAAATCGGTACCCAAAGAGTCGAGCCTCGGCCGAGCCGTTCGAGAATTTGTATTGATCGTTCTTATCCCTTTCTACGGGTGCGAAGTTTCATCATCGACCCCGAGGCACGGGGGCCGCCCTTGCCCGGCGCCTCTGAACTTTTCAGCAATTAGCTACTTCGTTTTATCGAGTTCAATCTCGATCCGGTGCTCGTCCGGAATTTCATCCGGCGGAACGAAGCCGGTGATCCGCTTCCCGTCTCTAGGCATCAACACCCACGCCATCTCTTCCATCTGTTTCAACGTTTGTCTCTTCGTCTCCGCGTAGTCGTTGCATTGACGCACGCGGAAATTGACTCGATGGTCTGGATAGGTAAAACAGCAGATCACCAGTTCTTCGGTCTCGCTGAACCCTCGGACGATATGCGCGTGCATGCATGTTTCGCACAGCGATGGTCCGTGCGCCGGTGTTCCGTTTCTGACGTAGACGCTCATTGGCGCCTGCCTTTCTGTGAAGCGCAGTTGCGCTTCGGCTCTGCGCGTCGAATTGGCAACGCGCGACGATATTCCCCATTCCGCCGCCCGGAGGAAACCATTGCGGATAGCCGCAAGAACAACGGAACCTGGCGTGCGTCCTTAATGCTTTTCAAACGATTGAGGTGCTGGGAATTACTGCTTTGCGGGACCGGAGCTATATCGGCCACAATCCCGGCGCAGCACCTGCATCGCTAGCCTTGGCAACGAATTGTGTTTATCTCTATGGCTCATGCCGAAATTCTCCAGCCTCGGCAGGATACACGCGAGGAACCGCTAACGCAACGGTAACCTTGCGGGTGGCGAAAAAAACCAGGCGAATTGCGTTTATTCGGCGCTGAGATGCAAATTGTTCGATCGATACTGACGAAGCAGGCCAGCAGAGCTAATCTTCGTCGCCGGGTGAAAATTCGAGGGCCAATTCTCGAATGCGGCGTAGATCAAGCTTGCCGGTGCCAAGATGCGGAAGTTCTTCTAGGGCGAAAAACTGGTTTGGGCGGGGGACCCAAAGGTTTGGAAGCCCACTCTGCGGCAGCTTTTCCAGGGTGTTCTTTAGCTCATCCGGCTCAAGCGTGTGCAGCACCACCAGCCGCTCGCCTTTTCT
>JASHRI010000326.1 GCA_030037435.1 Candidatus Acidiferrales bacterium
GATTTTTGCCGTGACTTCGCAATCGAACCCGCTGCAAGTGCCGTCGCGATCGATAGAAGTAAGCAGAATTTCTCCGGCGCCGCGCGAAACTGCTTCCGCCGCCCAGTCTGCCGCATCGCGACCTGTGGCTTGGCGTCCACCGCGAACATACGCTTCCCACGAATTGCCCTTGCGCTTCACGTCGAGCGATAGAACGACGGCCTGTGAGCCGAATTGCTGCGACAGCTCCGAAATCAGTTCAGGGCGTTCGACGGCGGCTGTATTCACCGTAACTTTGTCAGCGCCGGCAAGCAGGACCGCGCGGCCTTCGTCCATCTTGCGGATTCCGCCGCCAGCGGTGAGAGGGATGTTCAGTTGCGCTGCCACGCGGCGGATCGTGTCCAGAAACGTGGCGCGTCCCTGGACGGAGGCGCTGATGTCGAGCACCACGAGTTCGTCCGCACCCTCGCAGTTGTAGCGCGCGGCGAGCTCCGCCGGGTCGCCCATATCACGCAAGCCCTCGAACTCGATACCCTTCACCACACGGTCGGCATCTACGTCGAGGCAAGGAATAATTCTGCGGGCGAGCGTCACGATAGCGACTCCAAATAATTGCGAAGCACGGAGGCGCCCGTCTCGCCGGATTTTTCTGGATGAAACTGCACGGCGCATACATTTTCCTGCTCGATCACAGCCGCGAACGCAAGCCCGTGGTTACAGGCCGCAACCGTGGGCTGCGCCGACGCGGGCGCCGCATATGAATGGGCGAAATAGAAATAGGCGCTCTCGGGAATGTTGCGAAGCAGGCGGCTGTCGCGGCTTCGAGTGAGCTGATTCCACCCGATGTGGGGCGATTTCACGTTGGCAGGCAGCGCGCGAACTTCATCCGGGAAAAAATTGAGACCCGGATCCCCAGGCGCTTCTTCGCTCGCCGCGAACATCACCTGCAACCCGAGGCAGATTCCGAGAATTGGAACTTTTCGGCTGTGCGCTTCGCGAAGAGGCTGCGTGAGGTTGCGCTCGCGCAGACCCGCAACGAAGGCAGCGAAGTGGCCGACGCCGGGCAGCACGATTGCCTTCGCGGAGGCAACTTGCGCCGGTTCCACGGCACGTTCAGTTTCCGCGCCGAGTTTTCGCAGAGCTCGCTCAACCGACGGCAGATTTCCTGCACCGTAATCAATGATGCTGATCTTCACAGTAGCCCCTTGGTAGAAGGCAAAACTCGTTGAAGCTGCCGATCGCGAGTGACGGCAAATCGCAGCGCCTTGGCAAATGCCTTGAAAATTGCTTCCACCTGATGGTGCGAAGAACGTCCGTACATGAGCTTCAAGTGCACATTGGCCGAAGCCGCCTGCGCGAACGCACGGAAAAAGTCCTCCATCAGCTCGGTCTGAAAATCGCCCACTCGCGGCGCAGAAATCTTCCAATTGCACGCGCAGTAAGCGCGCCCGGAAAAATCCAAAGCCGCGGCCGCCAGACAATCGTCCATCGGCATCAGAAAATATCCCGCCCGCAGAATTCCGCGCTTCGATCCAAGCGCCTTTTTCACGGCATCTCCCAAGGCGATGCCGACGTCTTCCACGGTGTGGTGCTGGTCCACGTCGAGGTCGCCGCGAGCGGAAAGCTCGATATCGAGAGCTCCGTGGCGAGCGATCTGCTCCAACATGTGATCGAAGAACCGAATGCCGGTAGTGATCTTCGATTTCCCCTTGCCATCTAGATTCAATGTAAGGCGAACATCCGTCTCTTTAGTCGCGCGATGCAAACGTGCCTTTCTCATAGGGCTTTTTCCAACTCGCGTAGCAGGCGCTTCGTCTGGGCGAGGGTGCCGAGCGTGATGCGGACGTAGCCTTCTCCGCCAAAATCGCTTGAACGATCGCGGAGCAGGATCCCTTTGCGCTCAAGCGCCGCAACGACTTTTTTGGCGCGGGCGCCGAAATGCACGAGCACGAAATTCCCGGCGCTGGGAAAACAGCGCACGGAAAGACGCGCGAGGCCGCGCTCCAGTTCCTGCCGGCCGCGACGAACTTCGCGCACCGTCCTGGCGATGAATTGACGATCGCCGATTGCGGCTTCAGCGGCGGCGAGCGCGGCGACGTTCACCGGATACGGTGATTGCGCCTTCCTCATAATCGCGGCCAATTCTCGATGGACAAAGATGCAGCCGAGCCGCAGACCAGCAAGGCCCGCGGTCTTCGAAAATGTGCGCGTGACAATCAGATTCCGGTAGCGGCGAATCCAGGGAATCACGGTGAGCCCCGAAAATTCGAAATAAGCCTCGTCGATCACAACCATCGTCCGAGGAGACGCTCGCTGAATGCGGCGCAGCTCTTCGCGCGTGAGTAAGTTGCCCGTGGGACTGTTTGGGTTGGGAAGAAAGAAGAGGCGCGGAGCCGTCCTCAATACAGTCAATACTTCGTCCCAGGGAAAACGCATTTCCGCGTCGTAGCGTGCAGATGCGACCTTCGCGCCGGCCAGTTCCGCATAGAAGCGGTACATCGCGTAGGTGGGTTCGACGAGCAGCACACGATCGCCTGACTCGACGAAGGTGTTTACGACCAGGCTAAGCGCCTCGTCCGTGCCATTGGTCAAGAGCAACTCGTGCGGCTGCACACCGAAGTGCCGAGCAATGCGACGGCGAACCGTCTCCTGCTCCGGATAGGACGAAATCGAAGCCGAACTCAATTTGGCGAGCGCGCGACGGACCGCGGGCGAGCAGCCGATTGGGTTCTCATTGAAATCGAGCCGCAATTTGTTCGTGCGTCCT